>NZ_DKJX01000066.1:0-44644 GCF_002454935.1 Massilia sp. UBA6681 | reverse complement strand
CTGATTTGCGCAACAAAGCCATTTCGAGGCAGAAGCGGCGACTTCGAATACCGTTAGCGCGTGATCAATGAGGCGGCGCAGGCCTGCAGCAGCCTTACCAAACAAACAGTCGAGCACATCGTTTCTTATCGTTCGAACGGCCTTGTATTCGTTATTAAATCCATGCAGGACTCCGACCATGAGCCGCTCGCCGGTTCCAGCGACAGGCTCCCAATAGAGTGCCCGCCATGGCCAAGTGCGTATATCGGGCTTCGGAAGCACGTTAGACTCTATCATGGTTAGTTAGGAGATCTAATGGACGGGGAAACCTGGCAACTAAACGATTCCCGATGGCGTTCAACCTGGTTGCTATCAATGGAACAACACCAGTAGTCGGCACCGTAACTGAAGATAGTGCTGTCTCGGCCGAAGCCGGGGCACTTCTGTCCAATAGTAGGGCCTGTGCGATCGCGCTACGCTGAAGGCGCTCATCTTGTCCAATGAATAATGCCATATCGCACAGTTTGTTAGCGTCCTGAAGATGAGAGCCCTGACCTAGTGCGAGAGCATGATCTATCCAGGCCTCAGTATTTCCATCCCAAAGGATGTTACCAAGATTCCTATCGCGATTATCAATGGCTTCATCGCACGCCGCTGCGAGTGGTGTCGTCGGCAGGCTGCATGCCAGGGCAGCACAGACTTGTAACGCAGCTTCCCGTGCCGGCCCTTTGGGCAGACTATCCAAGTTGAGCGATTGTTTGAGGTTGGGGTAGCCAACATCGGCACTTGCAAAAGCCATTGCGCCAGCTTCATCGATCAAAAATGGCAGAGGGACCGGTAGATTCCATTTGCTCAGTAGCAAGGCAGAGAACGCCTCGGCCATAATTTGGCCGACCGGTCCTCTCTTCAATATAGCAGAGCGCTTCGTACCATCTTGCAGCCGAATTACGCAACGTAGTGCGCCCGAGATCCCATCCCCGGCAGGTGTTTCACTTCCGTTCACAATGGTCGCGATATGAATTTCCATTCTCACCACTCTAGCTAGGATGGACTATGTACGCCGCAGAAAAACTACTTATTGCCTGCCGTTGCTATGTAGACAATGACATAGTGTACGAGCGCTAACAGGGCTATGTCTAGGGAAAGAATACCTGGAAGGCGAAAGCTGGGGCGCAGCGACCTGAAATGGGCCGGGCACAAGGACTTTGTGAACGAGGAAAAAATAACGCCCACTTGCATGAGTGGGNNCCAACTGAGCTACCAGGCCAAGGGCTCGCATTCTAGCACAAGGCTGGGCGCTGCGGTAGTGCCTGATTGAAATCAGGCCGGAACCCTCATTCGCCCTGTTTGGTCGGCACCAGCCGGTTCATGTCCAGCCCCTGGGTGCGCAACCGGCCCAGCAGGGCGTCGTAGGCGGCCGGGTCGACCTTCGGCGTGCGCGACAGAATCCACAGGTATTCGCGTTTCGGTTCGCTGACCGCGGCCAGCTGGTAGTCCGGGTCGAGGTCGATCACCCAGTAGTCGCCCCATACCATCGGCAGCCAGGACACGATGGCGGGCGCGAAGCGCACTTCCAGCTTCGGCGAGGTGGCTTCGCCTACCTGGCGCGCCACGGCCTTGGCGTCGTCGGTGCTGCCGTCGGCGCGCCGGCAGCGGTTGAGCACGTCCACGCGGCCGTCTTCGCGCAGGCTGTAGGTGGCGGTGGTGAAGCCGACGCACTTCTTCTGGAAGTCGTTCGGAAACTTCGCGATCTCGTACCAGGTGCCCATGTAGCGCTTGACGTCGAGCGCGGGAATCGTGGCCAGCGGTTTGGCGCCATCGGCCGCCTGGCCCGCGGCCTGTGCAGCGGGCGCGGACAAGATCAGCAGGGACAGCATCGGAGCAAGCAGGGAGGTTTTCATCAGCGTTCCCGTGAATGGTCGAGCTCCGATGGTAGCCGAAGGAGGCGCAGCCCCGCCGTACGCCAACGCACGGAACCGGCTAGGCGCGCGCGGCGGCGCGCTCGGCGTGGCGGCGTTCGAGTTCCAGCCGCGCGGCCTTGCGCCCCTTGGCTTCCTCGAAGCGGCGGTGTTCGTCGTCGTTGGCGGGCTGCAAGGGCGGCACCGCCACCGGCTTGCGGTCGTCGCCCACCGCCACCATCGTGAAGAAGCAGCTGTTCACGTGGCGCACCACCTTCGAACGGATGTCCTCGGCGATCACCTTGATCCCGATCTCCATCGAGCTGCGGCCGGCATAGTTCACCGAGGCCAGGAAGGTCACCAGCTCGCCGACGTGGATCGGCTGGCGGAAGGTGACCTGGTCCACGCTCATCGTGACCACGTAGCGGCCGGCATAGCGGCTGGCGCAGGCGTAGGCCACCTGATCGAGCAGCTTGAGGATGGTGCCGCCGTGGACGTTACCGGAGAAATTGGCCGTATCAGGGGTCATCAGGACCGTCATCGACAGCTGGTGGGAAGGCAGGTTCATGCAGGACTCGACAGAAGGTAGGATGGCGCTATGGTGCGCCAGAATCGCCGGGCCGGCAATGCCGGCCGGCGGGGTTCAGAACTCTTCCCACTCCTCTTCGGCGGCCTTGCGCTCCGCACCCGGGGGCGGGGCAGGGCGGGCGGCAGGCTTGGCCCGCGCGGCCGGAAGCGCGGATGCGGCGGGTCTGGCGGGAGGAGTGGCCGCCCTGCCGATGCGCGGCGCCTCGTCCTTGCGCGGCGCGGCCTTGGCGGCCAGCTTGAAGACCGCGACCAGCTGCGCCAGGCGCGCGGCTTCTTCCTTCATCGATTCGGTCGCGGCCGCCGATTCCTCCACCAGCGTGGCGTTCTGCTGGGTGACGCTGTCCATGTCGGACACCGCGCGGTGCACCTGCTGGATGCCGCTCGCCTGTTCCTTGCTCGAGTCGACGATCTCGCCCATGATCGCGGTCACCCGGCCGATGCTGTCGACGATGCCGTTCATGGTGGCGCCGGCGCGGCCGGCCAGGTCCGCGCCCTGGGACACGCGCAGCGTCGAGTCGTCGATCAGTTCCTTGATCTCCTTCGCGGCCGCTGCCGAGCGCTGGGCCAGGTTGCGCACCTCGCCGGCCACCACCGCAAAGCCGCGTCCCTGTTCACCGGCGCGCGCCGCTTCCACCGCGGCGTTCAGGGCCAGGATATTGGTCTGGAAGGCGATGCCGTCGATGACGCCGATGATGTCGACGATGCGCGCCGACGAGGCGTTGATCGCACCCATGGTTTCCACCAGCTGGCCCACCATGGCGCCGCCCTGCTGCGCCACCGTCGAGGCGGCCACAGCGAGGCCGTTCGCTTCCTCGGCGCTGGCGGCGCTGTGCTGGACCGCGTGCGCCAGCTCGTTCATCGAAGAGGCGGTCTGCTCCAGCGCAGCCGCCTGGCTCTCGGTACGGCGCGACAGCTCCTGCGCCTCGCTTGCCATTGCCTCGCTCGATGCGCCGATGGTCGAGGTGCCGTCGCGCACCTGGCCGACGATCTGGGCCAGGCTGTCGCGCATGCGCAGCAAGGCATACAGCAGGCTGGACTGGTCGCCCGGCCGCAGCGCGACCCGCACGTCCAGCTTGCCGGCGGCGATCTCGCCCGCCACGCGCGCGGCCTCGGCCGGCTCGCCGCCCAGGCGCCGGAACAGCGCGCGCGCGAACAGCATGGATGCCGCGATGCTGCCGGCCAGCGTCAACAGGCACAGGGTCACCAGCATGGTGGTGCTGGCGGCGGCGCCCTCCAGCGCGTCCTGCGCCATGGTGTCGATGGCCTTGTGCTGCAGCGCCTGCAGCGCCGTCACCCGGTCCAGGTAGAGCTGGGTAGCCGGCAAGAATTCGCGTTCGTACTGGGCCATCGCCTCGCCAGTCTGGCCGTCGGCTTTCAGTTTCATCACCCGGTCGCGGGTCTCGATGTAGCGCCCGCGCGCCTCGGCGATGGCCTCGAACAGCGCCTTTTCCTCCGGCGTGTCGAGCAGTTCGCCGACCTTGTCCTGCAGGACGCTGGTGCGCTGGCTCGACTCGAGGCTTTCGGCCGCGAAAGCCTTGGCCAGTTCCGGATCGCTCGAACGGGCGACCGCGGCGGTGCGCTTGGCCGACACCGAGGTGTTGAGCAGCCATTGCGAAGCCAGTCGCTCCTTGACCAGCGGACGCCGGGTGAGCGCTTCGGTTTCCTCGGACATGAGCTGCAGGCGCCAGATGGCGACCGCGGTGGCAAGGGTCGAGATGATGATGACGAACGCAAACACGATGCGTAACTGGGCGCGGACACTGGACATGGCGTTGGACACTGCGTCTCCCGGTGGCTGGTGGGCTCCATGCCGGTGCGGCCTGTCCCGGTATGGGGCGGCCGGCGGCACGTCGATGAAGCGCGCCCCGGTGTCAGGACGCAATCCATTAACTTAAAGCAAAATATGGACCAGAAGTAATGAAGCGGATCAAAGTTTGCGTGACCAATGTTTCATAACAATTTCCGCATATCGAAGGCTGATTTAAATCGTTCTCCAAAGCCGGCAAAGCGGGTAGGCTCGGCATATGAACAGCGAATTCCCGACCCCATCCGGCTCCGTGCAGTGGCACCTGGGCCCCATCATCGACGCGCTGCGCACTTCGCGCGAATCCACCCACAACATCCGCCACCAGGGACGCGTGCGCGAGCTGCCCTCGCGCGAAGTCCTCACCCAGGTGGTGGGCGGCGTCTCGGCGGCGCTGTTTCCGACCCATTACGGGCGGCCCGACCTGAACGACGAGAGCATCGATTATTTCGTCGGCGATACGCTCAACGTCACGCTCGACCGGCTGGTGGGACAGGTGCGGCGCGCGCTGCGCTTTTCTCCGCAGTTCGAGGAGGCCGACGAGGCCACCCTGGCGGAGCACGCGCAGGCGATCACGCGCGAGTTCGCCGCCAGCCTGCCAGGCATCCGCGCGCTGCTGGTGTCGGACGTGCAGGCCGCGCTGGCCGGCGACCCGGCCGCCAGCTCGGTGGCCGAGATCATGCTGTGCTATCCCGGCACCATCGCCATCCTCTACCACCGGCTGGCGCACTGCCTGCACCGACTCGGCGTGCCCTTCCTGGCGCGCCTGATCGCCGACATCGGCCATTCGCTGACCGGCATCGACATCCACCCCGCGGCGCACATCGGCGGCAGCTTCTTCATCGACCACGGCACCGGCGTCGTCATCGGCGAGACCGCCATCATCGGCGAGCGGGTGCGCCTGTACCAGGCCGTGACCCTGGGCGCCAAGCGCTTCCCGGTGGACGCCAGCGGCGCACTGGTCAAGGGCGCACCGCGCCATCCGATCGTCGAGGACGACGTGGTCATCTACGCCGGGGCCACGGTACTGGGACGCATCACGGTGGGCGCCGGCTCGACCATCGGCGGCAATGTCTGGCTGACCCAGAGCGTCCCGCCGGGCAGCAACGTGTCGCAGGCGCAGTCACGTAATACCTGAGGCAGGCAGCCGGTGAGGGCGTCGCGCCTTTGCTATCATGGCGCGATGTCCATCCTGCTCGTACCCGGCTACATGGCCGACGAAACGCTCTGGGACGATGTGGCCGGGCCGCTCGAGAAGTTCGGGCCGCTCATGCACGCGGACCTGCGCCATGATTCCTCCATCGAAGCGATGGCCGCCCGCGCGCTCGCCAATGCCCCTTGCAGCTTCATCCTGGTCGGCTTCTCGATGGGCGGCTATGTCGCCCGCGAGATCGCGCGCCTGGCGCCCGACCGGGTGCGCGCACTGGTCCTGGTCGCCACCTCCACGCGTCCCGATACGCCTTCGCTGCGGCAGAGCCGCGGCACGGTCGGCAAGGCCGCGCCCTCGGTGGCCTTCTCGGGCCTGAGCAAGACCGCGATCGCCACTTCGCTGCACCCGAAACAGGCCGCCAATGAAGCCTTGATCGAACGGGTGCGCGCGATGGGCGTGCGCCTCGGCGGCGAGGTGTTCCGGCGCCAGTCGGCGATCGTGCGTACCAGCGACCGCGAGCGCCTGATCGACATCCGCTGCCCGACCCTGGTCATTGCGGCGGGACAGGACCGCTTGCGTTCGCGCGAGGAAGCCGAGGAGATGCATGCCGGGATCCCCGGCGCCGAGTTCGCCCTCATCGAGGACAGCGGCCACATGGTGCCGATCGAGGCGCCGCAGGCGCTGCTGGCGATCGTCGAGCCCTGGCTTCAGAAGGTGACGACTCAGGCCTGAGCCGTCGCGGAGGCGGACCAGGCGCGCAGGCCGCGGATCGCCTCTTCCTTGAGCTTGGCTTCGATCTCGATGTAGGGTGCGGCCAGGTAGGACGAGGGCATTACCTCGATCAGGTCGGCATGCTGGCGGTCGTTGAAGCCTTCGCGGCCGTTCGAGATGTGCACCAGCTGGTGCGCGGGATCGGCCCAGGTTTCCCGCGCCTTGAGCAGCATGGCGCCCACACTGGGGTCTTCGTAGCTGTCCAGCTTGTCGTGCACCACGTGGTGGTGGGCGTCGAACACCATCGGCACGCCGGCGCGCATGCAGATCTCATATATTTCCTGCGCCCCATACGCGTATTCGTCGTTCTCCAGTCCCAGGCGGCAGCGGATCGCATCCGGCAGCAGGGTGATGCGCTCGACCAGCGCGTCGGCACGATTGCCCTTGCCGCCGTGGATCTCGAGCAGGGCCCAGGGCGAGCGCGGCTGCGCCAGGAGGTCCATGATGTCGGCGTGCATCTGCAGGATCTTGACGCTGTTCGCCACCACGCCTTCCGAATCCGAATTCAGCACCACGAACTGGTCCGGATGCATCACCAGGCGGATGCCGCGCTCCAGCGCACGCCGGCCCGAGCGGCCCAGGGTGGGGGCGAAGGGCGCCAGCACCTCGCGCCCGATGTCTTCGTCGGCGAAGGGAAAAATCGAGGAGGGCAGGCGGTACAGGCGGATGCCTTCGGCCTCGCAGTAGCGCAGTGCCTTGTCCAGGGTCTGGATGTTGTCGCGGTACAGGTCTTCGAGCAGCTTGCGCTGAGCGTCCAGGCTGTGCTCGAGCAGGCGCTTGCGTGTGACCGTGCGGTAGCGGACGTCTTTCGAAGCCGTGATGCAGACGAGGCCGAGGTTCGGTTGCATGGTGTCCCGTGGTGTGGTGATGGCGCGCCCTAGTCTATCCAAATCAGCTTCCCCGGCGCGTTCGCTCAGGGTTTTCGGACCATGTTTCCGGGACAGCTCAGGGACAGGGGGGCGCTGTGGAAGCCCGCCAGGTTCAGCGCGGCTTGCCGAACACCTGGGTCCAGTAGACGATGCCACTGCGTTTTTCCGCTGCGACACCATAGGCCGCGCCCATCTCGGTAAAGCCCGGGTTCATGATGTTGGCGCAGTGTCCCGGACTGTCGAGCCAGCCGGCCACGGCTTCGTCGGGCGTGCTCTGGCCGAAGGCGATGTTCTCGCCCACCCGCTGCCAGGCATAGCCGGCCCGCGTCGCGCGGTCGGCCGGCATGCTGCCGTCCCTGGCCTTGTGGCCAAAGTAGCGCCGCGCCGCCATGTCGCGGCTATGGGACAGCGCGGCTTCGCCCAGCTGTGGGTTCCAGGTCACGGGCGGCGCTGCGGCAAACTGCCGGTTGCCGCAGCTGCGCGCGCTGGCCCGGGCCGCATTCACGCCGGCCAGGATGGCCTTGCCGGCCTCGTGCCAGTCCGGAAAGGACTCGGACGGCAGCGGCGGCGCCGGACGGGCCAGGATCACGGTCCATTCCTTACCCTCGCGGTAACTGCCGACGGCCGAGAAGCGGGTGTCGAGCAGGGTGCGGCAATATTTTTCCTGCAGCACCGTCATTGCTTCCGCCGGGGTTTCCGGACCGTTGACGCTGACCGATACGGCGCGCTCGGCGGCAAAGCCGGCCTGCTCGAGCACCAGCTCGATGAAGGTGCCGGGACCGATGCGCACCCGCGCGAGTGCTGGGTGCGCCACCAGCGCCGCGGCCGGCGCAGCCACGCGCCCCGCGCAGTTGCCCGGCGCGCTGCGGTAGGCATTCACCAGGGTGGTGAGCTGCTCGGCGCCATAGCTTGGTGCGGGCAATGCCCTTGCCATGCCGGGCCAGGCAGCCAGCCCGAGCAGCAGGGGCAGCGTGGCGCGTCCCGCAAGGCAGGCAGGCCGGCGCGAAAGAAATGGCAGAGTCAGGATGTTCGTTGGCAAGATCAACCCCAGCCGCGCACGCGGCCATGTATGGATAGGCAATTGACAGGAAACTAAGCCGGCCCCAAAGCAAAAACGCCGACCACAGGTCAGCGTTTTCGAAGCCGGAAAGACGGGGTGACGCTTCTGTCCGATGCACCCACTATAGCAGCGCCATCGGCGCCTGCAAAGCGCTGTAACAAGCCGCAACAAGCAGGCGCCGCTACAGGCGCGTCAACGGCGGGCCGCCCGGCTCGCCCAGCCAGGTGGTCTCGAAGCGCTTGCGCGCTGCCGCCAGCGCAGGCTTGTCGCCCCGTTTCTGGTAGACCTCGATCAGGCCGCGCAAGGCCCAGCCATTGCTCGGCGTGCGCGCCAGCGAATCGCGGAACACCTGTTCGGCGGCCTCCAGCTGGCCAGTGCGCAGCAGTACCGCGCCCAGCGACTGGCGCACCGGGTAATACCAGTAGGGCGGCTCCATGTAGGGCAGGCTGTCCTGCACCGCGATCGCCTCGCGATAGGCGCTGATGGCGTCAGGCGCATTGCCGCGCGCATCGGCCAGCCGTCCGCGTGCGACCGCGCGCGCCGTCTGCACGATCTCGCGCGCCGGGATGTTCCATTCCGCGATCGGCTTGAAGTCCGCGGTGCGCTCGAGGCGTTCGAGCGCCGCGATTTCGCGGGCGCCTTCGGCCTGCATGCCCTTGCGCGCGAAGCCGACCGCGCGGGCGTAGTGCCACATCGCCTTGACCAGCACGAAGTCGGGGCCGGGGTCGGGCAGCGCCACCAGCGTGTCCGGCGAGCTGAACTGCACATGCGAGAAATAGGGCGCGGACTTCACCGGCTGCAGGCTGGGAAAGCCCTTGAGCAGCTCGAAGCTGATCGATTTGTCGAGCTTGCCTGCCGCCTCGAGCGCCGTGCGGCCGTCGCCGCCCATCAGGGCCGACACCATCACGAAATGGATGTTGTGCGGATAGTAGGCGCCGCGGTACACCGGGTCGCTCGGCGAGCGCCGGAAGTATTGCTCGTCGACGGCAATCGCCTCGCGGTTCGACTCCAGCGCCTCGCGGTACATGCCGAGCCGGTAATAGATGTGCGAAGGCATGTGGACGACGTGTCCGGCCCCCGGGATCTGCCGGGCCAGCACCTTGGCGGCCGGCAGCGCCCGTTCCGGCCGGCTCGAGGCTTCGACCGCGTGGATGTAGTAGTGGGCGGCGCCCGGGTGGCTCGGATTGCGCTCCAGCACGCGCTCGAGGGCGGCCACCAGGTCGGCGCTACGGTTCTTGGGCTGGGTGCCGCCGGCCTGCCAGTAATCCCAGGGCGACAGGTCCATCAGCGCTTCGGCATACAGCACCTGGATGGTGTCGTCGTTCGGGAAGGCGCGCGCGGCCTCGCCCATGGCATCGGCATAGTCCTTGTCGAGCGGCGCGCGGTCGGCAGGCGGCTGGGCCTGGTAGCGGCGCGAGACGGCGCGGATCAGGGCCTGTTCCGGCGGCGTGGTCTTGCCTGCCAGCGACACCGCGCGCGCGGCCGCGGCGGCGGCAGGCCCGGCGGCTTCCGGGAACATGGGCGCGTTGATGTTCGGGCCCAATACCAGCGCCTCGCCCCAGTAGCACATGGCGCAGCCGGGATCGTGCTGCTGTGCCGCACGGAAGGCGCGTGCTGCCTCGGCATGGTTGAAGGCGAAGCTCAGGCGCATGCCCTGGTCGAAAAAGGCCTGGGCGCGCTGGCTGCCGGTGGTGACCGGCACGTGCAGGCTGCCGAGGTTGGCATACAGGGGCGGGGCGGCCTCGCTTGTCGCCTTGCCCTGGGTCGGCACTGTCTGGCCCGGCTTGAACGGCGTCGTCTCCGCCTGGGCGAGCACGAGGCGCTCGAGCAGCGGCGGACGGCCGGCACGCGCCGGGGTGCAGACGGCGCCGGGCGCGAACAGGGGATCGAAGGCCTGCTTTTCAGTGCCGCGCTCGTCCGGAGCGGGGCCGGCCGTGGCCAGGGACAGGGCTGCCAGGGCTGCAAGCGCGGCTGCCCCGCTTGCGCCCATGATGGTGAGGATGCGTGCGGGTCTCATCGTTTCCCCCGGTATGGCGACACTGGCGTTTTGTTTTGACGCAGCGCCTTGGCATCAAGTTCTGGAGGTCCGACGACCCCTGTGCCTTGTTTGCGCGGGATCAAAGTTCATACGCGCGTCATACAGGATTGTTAAGCTATTTCTTAATGGAAATTCTTCAGGCGCTTGTTGCACTTAGGGCTGAAGTGTTTGCCTTTTGGAGCCGACGGGAACACAATTAGATTCCTGTAATAAACACAATACGGGACCAGCCCGGCAGGCACCGCAAGGGGCAAACGCAGCGCATCCAGCAAGGAAGTCGAGGCACCATGACGCAAGCCATGTCGTTATACAGGAACCACGTCCTGCTCTTATCGCAGAGTTTCTTCATCAAGGACAACCGGGCCGAGCTGCTCCTGCACGCCCATAAATACGACTTCGACATCCTGTTCTTCGACGACGTGTCGCGCTTCGTCGAGGCGGTGGCCGGGGACGGCGGCGACAACCTGTACGTGATCGACCTCGATGCCCTGCACAACATGCAGGCCGACATGCCGGAAGGGCGCCGCACCCTGATGCTGGGCGAACTGCTGCAGCGCCTGCCCGCCGACCATCGTTATGTCTACCTGCAGAGCGCACGCCAGGGCAGCCGTTTCCTGCTGCAGCAGCGCCTGGTCGACAGCAACTGCCTGGCCTATGCCGAAAAGCCGATCCCCAACGACGTGTTCGTCGACAAGCTGTTCAACCTGTTCGTGCAGAAGAAGCGCGGCGACCCCGTGCGCATGGTCGTGCTGGGCGAGGTGCCGGGGCTGGACGAGGCACGGCTAGCGCAGCGCAGCGTCGAGGTGATCCGCCATCCGGACGCCTACACCCTGCACCTGCGGGTCAAGGAGCTGCAGCCCGACCTGGTGCTGGTGACCGATGGCGAATACCAGCGCACCGAAGCCATCGTGCGGGTGTTGCAAAGGAATATCGAAGCCGACCCAGTGCGCGAGATCGCCCTGCTGCAGTGCCGTCCGGATCCGGCGCTGGCCCGGCGCGCGCTGGCCGACGGCTTCGACGCCGTGCTGGCGAACGGCGAGCCCGGCTTGCTGGAAGCCCAGCTAGTGAACCGCAGCAACAAAATCCGCATCAACAAGGACCTGATCGGGAAGGACCGCGCCACCGGCCTGCTCAACAAGGTCGGCCTGCAGAAGAAGGCGCAGGCGCTGGTGCGGCGCGCCGCCCAGGAGGGCTGCGAACTGGCTTTCGGCGTCATCGACATCGACAAGTTCAAGACCATCAACGATACCTGGGGACACCACTTCGGCGACATCGTGATCAAGCGCCTGTCCCTGCTTCTCGCGCCGCAGCTGGGCGAATGGGACCTGCTCAGCCGCTTCGGCGGCGAGGAATTCGTCGTGGTGTTCTGGGATTGCAACCGGGAGGAGGGCAGGCGCCGCCTGGACGCCATGCGCCAGGCCTTCTGTGCCATCCCCTTCGAAGTCGGCCCCGGCGACCTGCGCCATTTTTCCTTCAGCGGCGGGGTGGCGGCCTATCCGGAGTGCCGCAGCGAGAACGAACTGTTCCTGCGCGCGGATGCCATGCTCTACGTGGCGAAGCAGGGCGGGCGCAACCGGATCTGTGCGGAGGAAGCCGGCCTGCAGTGCGCCTGAAGCGCGGCCAATGAAAAAACGCCAGCCGCAGCTGGCGTCGACACGCGCTGCAGGCCGGGCTTACTCGGCGGCCTTGGCCTGGTGGGCCTGCAACTGTTCGCGCAGCTGCTGCGGACCCGAGTGCGTGTAGTCCTTGTTGAACTCGGCCTTGACCAGCTTCTGGACCTGCGGATCGAGCTTGGTCCGTAGCACGCCCAGGAAGTCCGGCGAGGCGGAGATGAGCAGCTGCTGGTAGCGGCCCTCGTTCTGCGCTTTCAGCAGGTAGGTCGCGACGTCCTTTGCGAACAGGTCGGCCGCGTGCTGGTCGGGCGTCTGAGCCGGCTGATACAGCTTGTTCGGCGCCCCGGCCTTGGCATTGTGGGCCATACCCGCGCCTTCGTTTCCGCCGATGTTGTGGCGGCTGCCGGAAGCCGCGGTCGGGTCGAGCCGGTCGGTTTCGGTATCCACCGTGCGCAGCTGCGCTGCGGAGTTGACCATGTCTTCGATTTCCTGCAACGGTTGCGCCGGATCGGACTCGGCGAAGAACCTCGCGCGGCCATTGTTGGCCGAAAGAATCCAGGTTGTTGGCATGCTACCCCCTGTCAGTAGTGAATCGTTAGTATCGTTCTCAGGCGGCCAGAAGTGGCGCCCGGAAACAAGGTATGGCGCGGCAATCGGCATGCGACTCCCGTGCATGTCGATCAGGCTATGAACCCAGTATATCGCCGCTTCCGGAACCCCGGCGCACCGACGCGGCCCTGCTGTGCGCACGCATGCGCATCGGGAAAAACAGGGCTGGATTTCCGATGGCGCTGGCTTAAGCTGAAGGAACCCGGCGCCGAATCTTCCTGTCTCCCTCCCTGTCCAAGCATGCACCCGCTGCCGGGTATTTCTCAGGAGACTGCCATGACCCAACCCAGTACTTCCACCCCCTCGCCACGCCAGCCGCCCGATGCCACCATTCCCGACTATGCCGCCATCAAGCAGCGCCAGCAGGCCACGTGGGCGAGCGGCGACTTCGCCATCATCGGCGTCACGCTGCAGATCGTCGGCGAGTCGCTCGCCGAAGCCGCCGACGTCCGTGCCGGCGAGCGCGTGATCGACATCGCGGCCGGCAACGGCAATGCCACGCTCGCCGCCGCCCGCCGATTCGCGCGCGTGACCTCGACCGACTACGTGCCGGCCCTGCTCGACAAGGGCCGCGCACGCGCGGCGGCCGAAGGCCTGACGGTCGAGTTCCGCGAAGCCGATGCCGAGGCCTTGCCCTTCTACGACGGCAGCTTCGACGTCGCGCTGTCGACCTTCGGGGTGATGTTCACCCCCGACCATCCGCGCTGCGCCGGCGAAATGATGCGGGTGGTACGCGGCGGCGGGCGCATCGGCATCGCCAGCTGGACGCCGGAGGGCTTCATCGGCCAGCTGTTCAAGACGGTCGGGCGCCATGTGCCGCCGCCGGCCGGCCTGGTGTCGCCCGCCATGTGGGGCAAGGAAGACTACCTGCGCCAGCTGTTCGGCAAGGAGGCGGCCAGCATCCGCGCCCAGCCGAAAATGTTCAACTTCCGCTACGCGTCGGGAGCGCACATGATCCAGGTGTTCCGCGACTACTACGGACCGGTGCACAAGGCTTTCGCCGCGCTCGACCCGGCTGGCCAGCAGGCCTTGGAGCAGGACATGCTGGCCTTGCTCGACCGTCACAACACGGCAGGCGACAACTCGCTGGTGGTGCCGGCCGAGTACCTCGAAGCCGTCATCATCAAGCGCACGCCCGAGGTCCTTCACTAAGAACCTATCCCAGTAGGGAATGAGTCGCTTTCGGCGCGCCTGGCAAGCGGGGGCGACGTTGCTCGTCGTTGCATGGCTAGCCATGCGGCCTCCTCGCGCCTTGCCCGCGCTTGCCATGCATCGCCGCCAGCTTCCTCCTCCCTACTGGGATAGGTTCTAAGCTTGCGTTCCGCCGCCGCCGTGCGCACGCATGGCGGTTGGTGGCGGGCCGGCGCGGCAGTACAATCGAAGGCATCCAATCGAGAAAGGGTGCCATGCGTTCTGCCGCCGCCGTCTTGTCCTCCCTCCTGCTCGCCGCCCTGCCGGCCAGCGCCCAGACCGAAGTGCGGATCGGCACCGCTTCGCCGCTGTCGGGTCCCGGCGCCCACCAGGGCAAGGACATCGAGAACGGCGCCCGCATGGCGATCGACGAGCTGAACGCCAAGGGCATCGCGATCGGCGGCAAAAGGATCAAGTGGGTGCTGCAGGCGGAGGACGACGCCAGCGACCCCAAGACCGGCACGGCGGTGGCCCAGAAGCTGGTCGACGCGCGCGTGGCGGCCGTCGTCGGGCACCTGAACTCGGGGCCGACGGTGCCGGCCTCGAAGATCTATGCCAGCGCCGGCATCCCGCAGATCTCGCCGGCCGCCACCACGCCGGTGTACACGAACCAGGGCTACAAGACCGCCTTCCGGGTGGTGGCCAACGACAACCTGATCGGGCGCACGCTGGCGCGCCATGCGCTCGGCGCGCTCAAGGCCAGACGGATCGCTGTGATCGACGACCGCACCGCCTTCGGCCAGGGCCTGGCGGACCAGTTCGCGCGCGAAGTGCGCAGCAGCGGCGGCGCCGCCATCGTCAGCCGCCAGTTCACCCACGACAAGGCGACCGACTTCAGCGCCATCCTGACCCAGATCCGCGCCCAGCGCCCGGATGTCATCTTCTACGGCGGCATGGACGCGGTGGCCGGTCCCATGCTCAAGCAGATGAAGACGCTCGGGGTGCAGGCGACATTCGTGTCCGGCGACGGCGTCTGCTCGGAAAAGCTGCCGCTGCTGGCCGGCGACGCGCTGGGCGACGACAAGGTGTTCTGCGCGGTCGCGGGCGGCGTCACCGGCGCCCAGGAGGCGCGCTTCAACGCGTTCAACGAGCGCTTCCGCCAGCGCTACGGCACGCCGGTCGAAACCTATGCGCCCTATGCCTACGACGCGGTGATGGTGTTTGCCGGCGCGATGCAGAAGGCCCAGTCGACCGAACCCGCACGCTTCCTGCCGGCGCTGGCGGCCATCCGGCACGAAGGCGTCACCGGCAGCATCGCCTTCGATGCCAAGGGCGACCTGCGCGACGCCGCGATGACCCTGTACACCTACCGCCAGGGCAAGAAGGTGAAGCTGCAGGTGGTGCGCGGAAAATAATCCGGCAGGGCAGGAAGCCCGTATTGACAGGGCTTCTGAAACAACATGCATACAAAAATGGCCTTGGCATTGCTCCTCCAGTTCGATTAGGATCGTTCGGTTCCCAACACCAACAATCTGGAAATCTGGAGAGAGAGATGAAACCTAGCCTGTGCAGCACCTTGATCGCGGGCCTGTTCGCAGTGGCGTCCCAAGCCGGCGCGTACGAAGCGCCAGCGACGCCAAACACCGTGGCGCCATCGGCGGCGGCCGCCGCAGCCGCATCCGGCATCGACGTCGCCGCGATGGACACCGGCGTGCGCGCACAGGATGACTTCTTCCGCTATACCCAGGGCAAATGGCTGAAGGACGTCGACATTCCGTCGGACCGTTCCAGCTGGAGCGCCTTCAGCATCGCGCAGGAGCGCGTCGAGCAGCAGGTCAGCGCCATCATCGGCGAAGCAGCAAGCCAGAAGAACGCCAAGGCTGGCTCGGAAGCCCAGAAGATGGGCGACTTCTACACCAGCTACGTGGACGAGAAGCGCCGCAATGAACTCGGCCTGGCGCCGCTCAAGGCGGAACGCGCCCGCATCGATGCGCTGAAGGACAAGCGCGAGCTGGCAGCCCTGATGGCGCGCTTCGACCGCATCGACGTCGGCGGCCCGCTCGGCATGGGCGTCGGCCAGGACAACAAGGATTCGACCCGCTACATCATGGGAATTTCGCAGTCGGGCCTGGGCATGCCGAACCGCGACTACTACCTGCAGGACGAAGCGCGCCTGAAGGACATCCGCACCAAGTACCAGGCGCACATCGGCAAGATGCTGGCGCTGGCCGGCCACCAGGACGCCGACGCCAAGGCTGCCCGGATCGTGGCGCTGGAAACCGAGATCGCGCGCTCGCAGTGGAGCGCGGTGGAAAACCGCGACCCGGTCAAGCGCTACAACAAGCACACCCTGGCCCAACTGCGCACCCTGGCCCCCGGCATCGACTGGGACGCCTACCTGAAGGGCGTGGGCGCGGCCGGCAAGGTCGATGCCGTGATCGTCAGCCAGCCCAGCTATGTGGCCGCACTCGACAAGCTGATCGCCGCGACGCCGCTGGACACCTGGAAGTCCTACTTCGAATTCCGCCTGCTGAGCGCCTATGCGCCTTACCTGTCGCAGCCTTTCGTCGACGAGGGCTTCGCCTTCCGCGGCGGCGTGCTGGGCGGCGCCACCGTCAACCGCCCGGTCGAGAAGCGCGCGATCGCCGAGATCAACCGCAACCTGAGCGAAGTGGTGGGCAAGGCCTATGTGGCCCAGCATTTCCCGCCGGAGCGCAAGCAGCAGGTGCTGGACATGGCGAAGAACTTCATCACCGCCTTCGGCGAAGGCATCGACCAGCTGGAATGGATGTCGCCGGAAACCAAGAAGCAGGCCCACACCAAGCTCTCGAAGATCAACGTCAAGATCGGCTACCCGGACAAGTGGCGCGACTACTCGGGTCTGAAGATCGTGCGCGGCGACCTGGTCGGCAACGTAATGCGCTCGCGCGAGTTCGGTCATGACTACATGATGAACCGCCTCGGCAAGCCGGTCGACCGCAGCGTCTGGAGCATGTCGCCGCAGACCGTCAACGCCTATTACAGCCCGACCCTGAACGAGGTCGTGTTCCCGGCCGCGCGCCTGCAGTACCCGCTGTACGACGCCAACGCCGAACCGGCGGTGAACTACGGCTCGGTCGGCATCTCGATCGGCCACGAGATCAGCCACGCTTTCGACGACAAGGGTTCGCAGTACGACGGCGACGGCAACCTGCGCAACTGGTGGACCGAGGAAGACGCGAAGCAGTTCGCGGCGCGCGGCAAGGTGCTGGTGTCGCAGTATGCCGGCTACAGCCCGCTGCCGGGCTACCACCTGAACGGCGAACTGACCCTGGGCGAGAACATCGCCGACAACGCCGGCGCCATCATGGCCAGCCGCGCCTACAAGATTTACCTGAAGGGCAAGCCCGGTCCGGTGATCGACGGCTTCACCGCCGAGCAGCGCATCTTCATGGGTCTGTCGCAGGCACGCAAGGGCAAGGCGCGCGACGCGGCCCTGATCTCGCAGGTGAAATCGGACCCGCACTCGCCGTCGGAATTCCGCGTCAACGGCAGCCTGCGCAACCACCCGGGCTTTTACGAAGCCTTCGACGTCAAGCCGGGCGACAAGATGTACCTGGAGCCGAAGGACCGCGTGATCTTCTGGTAATGGGTGACAGGTGGAGGAACACCACGTTCCTGCACCTGTCCGTCAATGCGGCGCCGGACTTCCGGCCGCCGTTCCCGCCGCGAGCGGAGCGCATTCGAAGAATTCGATGCCGAGGTGGGAGCCGAGGTATTCGCGGAAGGCCGAAACCCGGCCGTCCCTGAGGGTGAACACATGCACCCAGTCGCTCTCGATGTCGTTCTGCGTTTCCTTGGTCGTCCACGCACTGTGCCCCAGGACGACCACCTTGTCGCCCTGGGCGATGAATTCCCTGGGCGTGAATTCCCGTATCGCGAGCTTTTCGTCGAACTGCTCGAAATACTCGGCGATCTGCTCGCATCCCTTCCGTTTGCCGGTGAACGAAACACCCGGCACCTCCGTCAGTTCCCAGTCGATGTCAGGCGTCATGCACGCGAAAAATTTGTCGAGATCCTTGCGTCCGTACGCGGCATAGCACTCCTGGACTGCCTTGACATTCTGCTGCTCGAGCATGATCGCCTCCTGTCGAAAAGGGTGGGATTTCCAGTATGTGCCAGATGCGATAATGTGCAAGACCCGGAAGCCGGAAGAGGCGCAAAAGCGACAACGCCACCCGAAGGTGGCGGCTTGAGCGTCGCTGCAAGTCGCGTTAGGCGCGCGCGGCCTCGATCAGTTCGACGCGGTTGCCGAACGGGTCTTCGATGCCGGCGCGGCGCCGGCCATTGACCTGGACTTCTTCGCGCACTTCCACCCCGCGCTCGCGCAGCAGGGCGCAGTAGTCCTCAAAGTCCTCGACGGCGAAGGCCGGGTGTGCCTTCTTGGCCGGCACGAAGCCGGCCTGGCCGCCGATGTGCAGCTGGCTGCCTCCGGCCAGGAACCACGCGCCGCCCGAGGCGTTCAGCGGCGCCGGCTTGGGAATCTCGGTCAGTCCCAGCACGCCGCCATAGAAGGCACGAGCGGCCTCGTCGGCGCCCGGAGGCGTGGCAACCTGGACGTGGTCGATTCCGGCGATATGGGGCATGGCGTTCTCCAGTGTGCTTGAGCGATGCCGCATTATCGCATCGGCCCATGTCGAGTGCTGCGCCCGAGCGTAAACACGGGGCAGGTCCATCGATTTTTTCCGGCCAAGCCGCCGGACTGCTGTGCTACTCTCACAGTTTGTCCAACAAGCAACAGGCCACCATGCGCTCTCTGCTTCCCGTTCTCGCCGCCGCCGTCGTGCTGGCCGGCTGCGCCACCGCTCCGCCACCCCTTGACGCCCGCGACGGCTTCATGGCCACGCTGCAAGGCATGTGCGGCCAGCGCTTCGAAGGCGCGCTCTCGTATGCGATCGACCCCAACAGCGAATTCGCCAACAAGACCATATCGACCGAAGTCGTCTGTACAGCGGATGCGGTACGGATGCCGGTGCAGGTCGGCGAAAACCGCTCGCGCACCTGGATCTTCACCCGTCCTCGGGCAGGGCTGGAGCTGCGCCACGACCACCGCCACCCGGACGGCACGCCGGATACGGTGACCATGTACGGCGGCATGGCGAAGGAAGGCGGCAGCGCGCGCTCCCAGGCCTTCCTGGCCGATGCCTATACTGCCAGACTCGTTCCCGGCGCCGAGACCAATGTCTGGACCGTCAGCCTCAGCCAGGATGGCAGCGTGCTGACCTATCGCCTGGACCGCCATGACAAGCCGCGCGCGGAGTTCGTCCTCAAGCGCGTAGCCGGCTTATTTTTTCTTCAACCACGACCTTCGTCGCCTGAACACTAGGGTAAGCAATGGCCGAACAAACGCTGAAGCAAACGCAAGCACCCGCCGGGAAAACCGGCGCACTGAACCGCATCCTGAACCTGATCGAAAGGGTCGGCAACAAGCTGCCCGATCCGGCGATCCTGTTTGCCCTCCTGCTGGCCGTGGTCTGGCTCACGTCCTGGGCCATGTCGGGCATGGTATTCACCGAGATCGATCCGCGCTCCGGCCAGGCCATCCAGGTCAAGAACCTGCTGGCGCCCACCGCCCTGACCGATTTCACGGCGCGCATGGTCAACACCTTCGTCACCTTCCCGCCGCTGGGCGTGGTGCTGGTGGCGATGCTGGGCCTGGGCGTGGCGGAATACACCGGCTTCATCAATGCCGGCCTGCGCAAGATCCTGTCCGTGACGCCACGGCGCCTGCTCACGCCGGTGCTGGTCGCCGTCGGCGTGCTGAGCCACGTCGCCGTCGACGCCGGCTACGTGCTGGTGATCCCGCTGGGCGCCGTCATCTTCTATGCTGCGGGGCGCCATCCGCTGGCCGGCATCTCGGCCGCCTTCTTCGGCGTGTCCGGCGGCTTCTCGGCCACCTTCTTCCTGCCCTCCAGCCTCGATCCGCTGCTGGCCGGCCTGACCCAGGTGGCCGCGCGGCTCTCGTCCGATCCGGCCGCCGCGTCGGTCGTCATCAATCCCCTGAATAATTACTACTTCACGACGGCATCGCTGTTCCTGGTCGTCATCATCGGCTGGTTCCTGACCGATAAAGTCATCGAGCCGCGCCTGAAAAAGACGGCGGCCATCGATGCCGACCCGGCCGACCTGCCGAAGATGGATGATTTGCAGCCCCGGGAACGCAAGGGCTTGCGTTGGGCCGGTCTGGCGATGGTCGCCAGCCTGGCGCTGCTGGTATGGTCGATCGTGCCGGAAAGCTCGGCATGGCGCGCGCCGGACACGCGCGAGATCACGCATGCGGGGGCGCCCCTGATGCAGTCGATCGTCCCGCTGATCTTCATCTTCTTCCTGATTCCGGGCGTGGTGTACGGCTACGTCGCCGGCACCGCGAAGAACCACCGCGACATCGTCAAGGGGATGAGCCATGCCATGAGCGGCATGGGCTACTACGTGGTCATGGCCTTCTTCTGCGCGCAGTTCATCTTCGCCTTCGGCCAATCGAACCTGGGCGCACTGCTGGCGATCAAGGGCGCCTTGTGGCTGAAGGAGATGGCCTTCCCGATGGGCGTCACCCTGGCCGGCATCGTGCTCCTGACGGCGTCGGTCAACCTGTTCATCGGCTCGGCCTCCGCCAAGTGGGCGCTGATCGGCTCGGTGATGGTGCCGATGCTGATGGAACTCGGCGTCTCGCCGGACTTCACCCAGGCCGCCTACCGCGTGGGAGACTCCTCGACCAACATCATCACGCCGCTGCTGCCTTACTTCCCCTTGATTATCGTGTTCTGCCGAAAATATGTGCAGTCGACCGGCATCGGCACGCTCATCGCCCTGATGCTGCCGTACTCGGTGGCGATGCTGGTATGCTGGACCGCGTTCCTGCTCGGCTTCTGGGCGCTGGACATCCCGCTGGGCGTCGGCTCGACCTACACCTACCCGGCGGCAAGCTGAAGGCATTACCGTTAATCGCTACGACATGGAGACTCGTTTGAAATACGCCACCCTAGTTCTGATGGGCCTTGCGGTTACCGCCGCGCAGGCCGCCGACGGCCCGCGCTTCGACCCCAAGCGCCTGGCCCAGGACGTCAAGACCTTGTCCTCGGACGAATTCGAAGGCCGCGGCCCCAACACCGCGGGTGAAACCAGGACGGTCGATTACCTCGTGCAGCAGTTCAAGGCGGCCGGCCTGCAGCCGGGCGGCGACCTGAAGGACGGCAAGCGCGCCTGGACCCAGGACGTGCCCCTGGGCCGTTTCGAGATCAAGGGGCCGGTCAAGCTGACCCTCACCCAGGGCGGCGCCAGCCGCGAGCTGAAGCAGGGTCCGGACATGGCCGTGCGCGCCTCGATGAGCGGCCTGAAGCAGGTGTCGTTCAAGGACGCGCCGCTGGTCTTCGTCGGCTACGGCGTCACCGCGCCGGAACGCAAGTGGGACGACTTCAAGGGCGTGGACCTGAAGGGCAAGCTAGCGGTGGTCCTGATCAACGATCCGGATTTCGAAACCGGGCAGGGCGAGTTCGGCGGCAAGGCGATGACCTATTACGGCCGCTGGACCTACAAGTACGAAGAGATGGCGCGCCGCGGCGCGCTCGGCACCATCATCGTGCACGAGACCGCGCCGGCCTCCTATGGCTGGCCGACGGTGCAGAACTCGAATACCAACGTCATGTACGACGTGGTGCGCAAGGAGCCGCGCAAGTCGCACGCGCCGATGGAAGCCTGGGTCCAGCGCGACCTGGCGGCCTCGATGTTCAAGGCGGCCGGCCTCGATTTCGACGCGGCCAAGAAGCAGGCCCAGACCCGCGACTTCAAGCCGGTCGAGCTGAAGGGCGTGAGCCTGTCGGCCGATTACAGCACCGATTCCCAGGTCGTCACCTCGAAGAACGTGGTCGCGATCCGCGAGGGCAGCAAGCAGCCGAAGCAGTATGTGATCTACAGCGGCCACTGGGACCACCTGGGCGTGGGGCAGCCGGACGCCAGGGGCGACAAGATCTATAACGGCGCCGTGGACAATGCCACCGGCATCGCCGCCATGCTGGAACTGGCGCGCGTCTACGCCAAGCAGCCGGCGCCGCAGCGCAGCGTCGTGTTCCTGGCGGTGACGGCGGAAGAGAAGGGCCTGCTCGGCTCGGAATACTACGCCTCGAATCCCCTGTATCCGCTGGCCTCGACCGTGGCCGTGATCAACATGGACGCCCTGAACCCGCAGGGGCCGGCACGCGATTTCACGATCTCGGGCAGCGCCAAGCTGGAACTGCTGGACCAGCTGACCGCCAAGGCAAAGAAGTGGAACATGAGCTATTCGCCGGATCCGAAACCGGAAGCGGGCTACTTCTTCCGTTCCGACCACTTCCCGTTCGCCAAGCGCGGGGTGCCGGCGATTTCCTTCGGCTCGGGCAAGAACTGGGTCGAGGGCGGCACCCAGGCCGGCATGGCGGACGAAGTGGCTTACACCGAGAAGCACTACCACCAGCCGTCGGACGAATTCAACCCGGCCTGGACCTTCACCGGCATGGCGCGTGACCTGGAGCTGCTGTATGCGCTGGGATCGGACCTGGCCAATTCCACCGGCTGGCCGAACTGGGCGCCGGAATCGGAGTTCCGCGCGGCGCGCGACAAGTCGGCGGCCGAGCGCAAGTAAGCGGCCCTGGACAGGATGAACGCCACCGTACGCGGTGGCGTTTTATTTTCTGGCGCGCCGGCGCCGCAGACGTGCCAGGTCGTCGAGTGCCGGAACGATGGCCAGCACGCACAGGACGACGGCAAGCGGCACCGTCGAGCGGTAGCCGATGTGCGCGAATCCCAGCGCGCCGATCACGCCGCCGAAGAAGAAGGACAGCACCAGCATGGTATGGATCCCGAGCCGGTCGCGGTTCGGCACGACCCTGCCGGCGCCGGGCGCCGCCCGGCGATACGCCATTTTTCCCAGTTCGATGCCGATGTCGGTGATGATGCCGGTCATGTGGGTCGTCCTGATCTCGGCCCTGGACAGCTTGGTGATCAAGGCATTCTGCAGGCCCATGATAAAACACAGCAGCATGACGGTCAGCGGGACGAACAGCCCGGCGATCGTGGCAAGGTGGCCGCCAAGCAGGCCAAAGCCGAGCAGGAGCACGGCCTCGAGCAGCAAGGGCAGGGCGTATTCGCTGTGCATGCGGCGCTGGCGCGCGTGGCTGACCATCAGGGCGGTGCAGGTGGCGCCCAGCAGGAAGGACAGGATCGCGCCGAATCCGGCCAGTACCAGCGCATAGTCCCCCAGCGCCAGGTGATCCGCCATGCCCGACACGATACCGGTCATGTGCGAGGTGTACTGCTGCACGGCGAGAAAACCGCCCGCGTTGATGGCGCCTGCAATGAATGCCAGCGCGAGACCGAGATGCCTGTTGGCATCGACGCTGCGCTTGTGCCCGGTGAGGCGTCTGGCAAAATGGATCGGCACGGCTTGCCTACCCCTTGGCTGTTCGACAGGATGGATGAACCTATCTTAAGTCATCTTGCCTGGTTGCACAAAAGTAGGGCTCAGCTCTTGCGTACGAACTCCGATTTCAGGCTCATCGCGCCGAAACCTTCGATCTTGCAGTCGATGTCGTGGTCGCCCTCGACCAGGCGGATATTCTTGACCTTGGTTCCCTGCTTGACCACGCCGCCCCCGCCTTTCAGCTTGAGGTCCTTGATGACGGTGACGCTGTCGCCGTCCTGCAGGATGTTGCCGGAGGCGTCGCGCCAGACCCGGGCGGCTTCGGGCGCTTCGCCCTCTACCAGCCATTCATGGGCGCATTCTGGGCAGACGTACTGGCCGCTGCCGTCTTCATAGGTGAGGGTGGACTGGCATTCGGGGCAGGAAGGCAGGGCATGCATGGAAGACCTTTGAAAGCAAAAACGCCACCCGAGGGTGGCGTTCTTTAATTCTTGGTGGCCCGGGGCGGAATCGAACCACCGACACAAGGATTTTCAATCCTCTGCTCTACCAACTGAGCTACCAGGCCAAGAGAGGCATGATTATAGCCAGCGATTCTCATCCGCGCAAGCCCCCTTGCGCATGCTGCGGCCGGGAAGCGCCTGTGGCGCGCATCAAGATGCCCGAGCGCGCTGTTGACATCTCGCTATAATGTGTTTCATGACTACCACCTCCGCCCAGTACCGCAGCGACGTCTGCATCGTCGGCAACGGCGCCATCGCCAAGACTGCCGCCCTCGGTTTTGCCCAGTCGGGATACAGCGTCACCCTCCTGGTGCCGCCGGCGCGCCCGGCGCCAGAGACGCCGAGCACCTCGGCGGCGGAAAAACCCTGGGACGTGCGCGTCTATGCCCTCAACCACACGGCCCACGACCTGCTGGCATCGCTCAAGGTCTGGGGCGCCCTCGACCTGGCGCGGGTGCAGCCGGTCGATGCGATGGACATCAAGGGCGACGGCCAGCAGGGCGGCAACCTGGGCTTCGACGCCTTCGGCGCCCACGTCGGCACGCTGGCCTGGATCGTCGAGGACAGCAACCTGAACGGCGCGCTGGACGCGGCGCTCAAGTTTGCCGCCAACGTCCAAGTGGTGTCCGGCTGCGCCTGCGACCTGACCTGCAGCGAGCTGGGGGCCGCCGTGCTGCTGGAAGACGGCACCAAAATCGCCTGCGAACTGGTGGTCGGCGCCGACGGGCGCGAATCCTGGGTGCGCGGCCAGTGCGACATCGGCGTCGATTACCGCATGTACCACCAGCGCGCCATCGTCACCAATTTTGCCTGCGACAAGCCGCACCACGGCGTGGCCTACCAGTGGTTCACCTGCGCCGACGGCATCATCGCGCTGCTGCCGCTGCCGGGCAACCGCGTCTCGCTGGTCTGGTCGGCCCCGGAAACCCTGGCCGACACCCTGATGGACGAGTCGCTCGGCGAGATGGCGATCCGCCTGGCCGAATACGCCGACGACAAGCTCGGCACCCTGCGCCCCTTGCTGCCGGAAGCCGTCAAGGCGGTGCCGCTGGCGCTGGTGCGCCCGCACTCGCTGGTGGCGCCGCGCGTGGCCCTGGTGGGCGACGCTGCCCACGCGGTACATCCGCTGGCCGGTCATGGCATGAACCTGGGCTTCGGCGACATCGTCGACCTGCTGCAGGTGCTGCGCGAACGCGAAGACCGGCGCGGCATCGCCGACGAACGGGTGCTGGCGCGCTACGCCCGCAAGCGCAAGGAAGACGTGCTGCTCATGCAATGGGCCACCGACGGGCTCGAACGTTTGTTCGGCGCCAACCTCGAACCGGTACGCGTCGTGCGTAATTTCGGATTAAACTTGCTCGATAAATTGCCTTCGGTAAAGCGTCGCCTGATGGCGCATGCGATGGGCAAGTAAATCTATTAAGGAATTTGTCATGTTGAAAACCAAGGTCGCCGTTTTGTTGGCGACGGGCCTGCTCGCATCCTGCGTGGAAGCGCAGAACACCACCGAAGCGACGATCAAGAAGGCGCTCGAGCCGCGCCTGGGCGGCGCCAAGATCGAATCGATCCGCGAGACGCCCTACAGCGGCCTGTACGAAGTGCGCGTGGCCGGCGACATCCTGTATACGGACAAGAAGGGCGACTACCTGTTCATCGGCCACGTCTACGACACCAAGACTTCGACCAACCTGACCCGCGCCCGCATCGAGGAAGTCAACAAGATCAAGTTCAGCGACCTGCCGCTGGAACTGGCGCTCAAACAGGTCAAGGGCAACGGCAAGCGCGTCATCGCCGTGTTCGAGGACCCGAACTGCGGCTACTGCAAGCGCCTGCGCCAGACCACGCTCAAGGAAATCGACAACGTCACGATCTACACCTTCATGTACAACATCCTGTCCGAGGATTCGTTCGTGAAGTCGAAGAATATCTGGTGCGCCGCGGACCGCGTCAAGGCCTGGGACGACTGGATGATCAACAACAAGCTGCCACCGGCGGCCCCTAGCGGCTGCGAATCGCCGAACGACCAGGTCGTGGCCCTCGGCCAGAAGCTGCGTATCCAGGGCACGCCGGCCATCTTCTTCACCGATGGTTCGCGCATTCCGGGTGCGATCGACCTGAAGGGGTTGGAAGCCAAGCTGCAGTCGTTGAAGTAAACCGTAAAACAAAAACAAGCACGTAGTCCAAACAGGGAGCAGTACATGGTGACCTTGAACATCAACGGGCGCGACCTCCAGGTCGACGCCGACCCCAGCACGCCCATCCTCTGGGCGCTGCGCGACAACCTCGACATGACGGGCACCAAGTTCGGCTGCGGCGCGGCGCTGTGCGGCGCCTGCACCGTGCACCTGGACGGCAACCCGATCCGCTCCTGCGTCACGCCGATATCAAGCGCGCAGGGCATGAAGATCACCACCATCGAAGCGATGGAAAACGACAAGGTCGGCAAGGCCGTGCAGGACGCCTGGGTCAAGCACGACGTGCCGCAGTGCGGCTACTGCCAGAGCGGCCAGGTGATGAGCGCCGTGGTCCTGCTGCGCACCAACAAGCGCCCGAGCGACGCCGACATCGACAACGCGATGAGCGGCAACATCTGCCGCTGCGGCACCTACCAACGGATCCGCGCGGCCATCAAGGATGCCGCCACGACCCTGGCCTGAGGAGAGCGCGATGAAATTCGACTGGATCGACCGCGCTGCCGCCGCGCGCGCCGCCGGCGCCGGCTTGTCGCGCCGCGGCTTCCTGAAGACCGCGGGCGCCGCCACCGGCGGGCTGGTGCTGGGCTTTACGCTGCCGGGCGCGCATCGTTTCGCACAGGCCGCCGAAGCCAAGGTCTACGCACCGAACGCCTTCCTGCGCGTGGCGCCCGACAACACCATCACCGTCATGGTCAACCGCCTCGAATTCGGCCAGGGCGTACACACCTCGCTGCCGATGCTGATCGCCGAGGAACTCGACGCCGACTGGTCGCAGATGCGCGGCGAGCTGGCCCCGGCCGGCGAGGTCTACAAGGATCCGGCTTTCGGCATGCAGATCACCGGCGGCTCGGGCAGCATCGCGCACGGCTTCACGCAATACCGCGAGATCGGCGCACGCGCCCGCGCCATGCTGGTCGCCGCCGCGGCCGAGCAGTGGAAGGTCGCGCCCGGGCAGTGCCGCACCTCGAAAGGCATGGTGCTCGGCCCGAACGGCCAGAAGGCGAGCTACGGTTCGCTGGCCGAGGCTGCGATGAAGCAGCCGGTGCCCGCCACCGTGGTGCTGAAGGAGCCGAAAGCCTACCGCTACATCGGCAAGCCGATGCGCCGCATCGATGCGCGCGCCAAGTCGAGCGGCCGCCAGCAGTTCGGCATCGACTTCACACCGGAGGATGCGCTGACCGTGCTGGTGGCGCGTCCGCCGGTATTCGGCGCGAAAGTAGCAAAGTTCGATGCCGCCGCCGCGCGCGCCGTGAAGGGCGTGGTCGAGGTGCTGGAAGTGGACCTGGATCGCGGCGCCCGTGGCGTCGCCGTGTTCGCGAAAGGCTACTGGCCGGCGAAGCAGGGCCGCGAGGCGCTGCAGGCCGAGTGGGACACGAGCGGGCTCGAGAAGGTCAGCAGCGCGCAGCAGCTGGAAGAATTCCGCAAGCTGGCCAAGGCCCCGGGCGGCGCGCTCGCGCGCAAGGCCGACGTGTCTCAGCTGGCCGGTGCTGCCCACAAGATCTCGGCGGTTTACGATTTCCCCTACCTGGCGCATGCGCCGATGGAGCCGCTCAACTGCGTGGTCGACCTGAAGCTTGACTCCTGCACGATCTGGGCCGGTACCCAGTCGCAGACGGTCGACCAGCAGGTGGCGGCAGGAATCCTCGGCTTCAAGCCGGAGCAGGTGACGATCAACACCATGATGGCCGGCGGCGGCTTCGGCCGCCGTGCGGTGCTGGCATCGGACTGGGTCGGCGACACGGTCCGCATCGCCAAGGCCTGGCGCGCACTTGGGAAGAGCGGCCCGGTCAAGCTGGTGTGGAGCCGCGAGGACGACATCCGCGGCGGCTACTACCGCCCGTCCTATGTGCACCGCGCCGACCTCGGCATCGACGGCAAGGGCCGGATCGTGGCCTGGGACCACAAGATCGTCGGCCAGTCGATCATGGCCGGCACCATGTTCGAGC
The DNA here is from genome assembly GCF_002454935.1 of Massilia sp. UBA6681. NCBI lineage: Bacteria > Pseudomonadati > Pseudomonadota > Betaproteobacteria > Burkholderiales > Oxalobacteraceae > Massilia > Massilia sp. UBA6681. The sequence continues at coordinate 17,060 of NZ_DKJX01000066.1, read as the reverse complement.
AGGGCATGGTCAAGGACGGCGTGGACGGCAGCACGGTCGAGGGCATGGGGGCGCCCTACGACGTGCCGCTGAACCTGGCGGTCGAGGGCGTGAAGCAGAACGTGCCGGTGCTGTGGTGGCGCTCGGTCGGTTCGACCCATACCGCCTACGTGATGGAGACCCTGATCGACGAGGCCGCGCACGTGGCCAGGATGGACCCGGTCGCCTACCGCAAGAAGCTGATGGGCGAGAAGCACCTGCGCCACCGCGCGGCGCTCGACCTGGCGGTGGCCAGGTCCGGCTACGGCACGAAAAAGCTGCCGAAGGGGCGCGCCTGGGGCGTGGCCGTGCACGAGTCCTTCGGCTCGGTGGTCGCCTACGTGGTCGAGGCCTCGGTGGTCGACGGCGTGCCGAAGCTGCACCGCGCGGTCGCGGGCGTGCACTGCAACCAGCCGGTCAACCCGCTGTCGATCGAGGCGCAGGTGCAGGGCGCGGCCCTGATGGGCCTGGGAATGACCCTGCCGGGCGCCGCGATCACGCTCAAGGACGGCGTGGTCGAGCAGCAGAACTTCGGCGACTACGTCGTGGCCCGCCACCATGAGATGCCGCAGGTCGAGGTGCACATCGTGCCGTCGAACGATCCGCCCACCGGCGTCGGCGAACCGGGCCTGCCGCCGCTGGCGCCGGCCTTTGCCAACGCCGTGTTCCGGCTGACCGGCAAGCGCCTGCGCAAGCTGCCTTTCGACCTGGCGACGGCTTGACGCGATGTCGCCGACGCGCACGTCGCCGACGCGCATGTCCTTGACCGGCATCCTGCTTGCTGCCGGCCGGGGCCGCCGTTTCGACCCCGGGGGCAGCCGCAACAAGCTGCTCCAGTCGCTGCCCGGAGGCGAGCTGGTGGCCGCTGCCAGCGCACGTCGCCTGCTCGCCTGTGTGCCGCGCGTGGTCGCGGTGGTGCCGCCGGAGGACGGCGGCGTGGGCGACATCCTGCGCGCACTCGGCTGCGAGGTCACCGTGTGCCCGGATGCCGATACCGGCATGGGCGCCTCGCTGGCCCATGCGATCCGCCACTCGCTGCCGGCCGAAGGCTGGCTGGTGGCGCTGGGGGACATGCCTTTTGTGGCGGCATCCACCCTGGACGCGCTGGTTGAGGCGGTACAGGCGGGCGCCGGCATTGCGGCGCCGGTGGTCGGTGGAAGGCGCGGCAACCCGGTCGCCTTCGGCCCCGTTCACCGCGACGCGCTGCTGGCGATGGAGGGCGACCAGGGCGCGCGCCGGCTGCTGCAGGCGTATCCGGTACAAGACATCCCCGTGGCCGACCCCGGCGTCCTGCAGGATATCGATACGCCCGCCGACCTGCCGGCTTGATGTATGCATGTCATTGTTTTCCAGTCTTGATCGAATCCGATTACACTAGGGAGCATATTTGGCCGCATCACCTATCGATATGAAAAAACCTTCCCAGAAAAAGAAGCCCGAGCAGCCCGCCATCCTCTACACCATCGTTCCCAAGGACCTGGCCGGCCACCTGTTCAACGTCACGGTTACGGTTGCAAGCCCCGACCCTGAGGGACAAGTATTCACGCTGCCGGCCTGGATCCCCGGCAGCTACATGATCCGCGAATTCGCCCGCAACATCGTGCGCATCCGCGCCGAGAGCGGCGGCCAGGACGTCTCCTTGAGCAAACTGGACAAGCATTCCTGGCGCGCGGCGCGCACCAGCGGTCCCTTGACCCTGCACTACGAGGTGTACGCCTGGGACCTGTCGGTTCGTGCCGCCCACCTCGACCAGACCCACGGCTTCTTCAACGGCACCAGTGTATTCCTGCGCGTGGTCGGCCAGGAAGCCTTGGCCCACCAGGTCGACATCCAGCGCCCCGGCGACCCGGTCGCGAAGGGCTGGCGCGTCGCCACCGCGATGAAGGAACTCGGCGCCAAGCGCTACGGTTTCGGCACCTACACAGCAAGCGACTACGACGAGCTGATCGATCATCCGGTCGAGATGGGCGACTTCGAGCTGGCCAGCTTCAAGGCGCACGGCATCCCGCACGACATCGTCATTACCGGCCGCGTGCCCAACCTCGACATGGCGCGCCTGCAGGCCGACCTGAAAGCCATCTGCGAAACCCAGATCGCCTTTTTCGAACCGCACGCGAAGCGCGCGCCGATGGACCGCTACGTCTTCATGACGATGGCCGTCGGCGACGGCTACGGTGGCCTGGAGCACCGCGCGTCCACCGCCCTGATCTGCGCCCGCGCCGACCTGCCGAGCCTGGCCACCCCGAAGAGCGCCGAGCCGGGCGAAGGCTACCTGCGCTTCCTGGGCCTGTGCAGCCACGAGTACTTCCACACCTGGAACGTCAAGCGCATCAAGCCGGCGGTGTTCGCGCCCTACGACCTGCAGGTGGAGAACTACACCCCGCTGCTGTGGCTGTTCGAAGGTTTCACCAGCTACTACGACGACCTGATGCTGGTGCGCGCCGGGATCATCGGCGAAGCGACCTATTTCAAGCTGCTGTCCAAGACCGTCGGCGGCGTCCTGCGCGGCAGCGGACGCCTCAAGCAGAGCGTGGCCGATTCGAGCTTCGACGCCTGGAGCAAGTACTACCGCCAGGACGAGAACTCGCCGAATGCGATCATCAGCTACTACACCAAGGGTTCCCTGATCGGCCTGGCCTTCGACCTGACGATCCGCGCCAGGACCAACGGCGCGAAGTCGCTGGACGACGTGATGCTGGCACTGTGGGAGCGCTTCGGGCGTGACTTCTACAGCGGCGCGGGCCGCGGCGTGACGGAGGCCGAGGTCGAGGCGATCTTCGACGAAGTGGCCGGCACGCGCCTGCGCACCCAGTTCGAACGCTGGGTGCGCGGCACCGACGACCTGCCGCTGGCCAAGCTGTATGCGCCTTTCGGCGTCAAGCTGGTAGACGAGCGCAAGGGCGGCAAGCCCTCGCTGGACGCCGGCATCGGCCGCGACCCGCTGGGCGCCAAGCTGACCCAGGTGCACGAAGGCGGCGCCGCGCACCGCGCCGGCCTGTCGGCGCACGACGTCATCATCGCCATCGACGGCCTGCGCGCCAGCGGCAACCCGCCCAACGTGGACACGCTGCTCGGCCGCTACCGCGTCGGCGACAAGGTGACCGTGCACGCCTTCCGCCGCGACGAGCTGATGGCCTTCGACGTGACGCTGCAGGGCGACAAGCTGCCGACCATCACCCTGTCGCAGGCCGTCGCCGGCAAGAAGTCGGTTGCGCTCAAGCGTCCAAGCGCTGTTTAATACCAAATGCGTGGCGTCTCGTAATTCGGGCCACTGGCCCGAATTACCCCACGCGTTCAACTACAACCTGAAACGAGATTACGCTTGAAACCAGCCCTGATCGCCGCCGTCCTGTCCTTCTGCACCGCCTCCGCCTCCGCCCAACTCCCCGCCCCACTCAAAACCGACATCAGCACCCGCGTCAACGCCATGTACCCCTGGCTCGACACGGTCTACAAGGACCTGCACGCCAACCCGGAAATCGCCTTCCAGGAAGTGCGCACCGCCGGCAAGCTCGCCGCTGAAATGCGCAAGCTCGGCTTCGAGGTGACGGAAAAGGTCGGCAAGACCGGCATCGTGGCGGTCCTGAAGAACGGCGCCGGCCCGACGGTGCTGGTGCGTACCGAGATGGACGGCCTGCCGATGGAAGAGAAGACCGGCTTGCCCTACGCCAGCCGGGCCAAGGCGGTAAGCAACGGCGCCGAGAGCTTCGTTACGCACAGCTGCGGTCACGATGTCCACATGGCCGGCTGGCTCGGCACGGCCCGTACCCTGGCCGAGATGAAGTCGAAGTGGAAAGGCACGCTGGTCTTCATCGCCCAGCCCGCCGAAGAAATCGTTTCCGGCGCCAAGGCGATGCTGGACGACGGCTTGTTCAAGCGCTTCCCCAAACCCGACTATGCGTTCGCCCTGCATTCCTGGCCGCTGGCGCACGGCACCGTCGGCTTCAATGACGGTCCGGTGTCGTCCAACTCGGACGCGATCGAGATCGTGTTCAAGGGCCGCGGCGGCCACGGCTCGGCGCCGGACAAGTCGGTCGACCCGATCACCATCGCCGCCCGTTTCGTGGTGGACGTGCAGACCGTGGTCAGCCGCGAGAAGGATCCGAAGGAATTCGGTGTGGTGACCATCGGCGCGATCCAGGGCGGCACGGTGGGCAACATCATCCCGGACAATGTGCAGGTGCGCGGCACCATCCGCTCGTACAGCCCGGCCGTGCGCGCCAAACTGTTAGAGGGCGTGCGCCGCGTCGCCAACGCGTCCGCCGCCATGGCCGGCGCACCGGCGCCGGACGTCCAGTTGATCAGCGGCGGCGCGGCCATCGTCAACAGCGAAGCGCTGGTGGCCAGGACCGAAGCCGTGTTCAAGGACGCTTTCGGGGCCGCCAAGGCCCAGCGCATGCCGGCCATGACCGCCAGCGAAGACTTCTCGCTGTTCGTCAACGAGGGTGTGCCCTCGATGTTCTTCTTCACCGGCGTATACGACCCGAAGGCGGTGGCCGAGGCCGAACGCGAAGGCGGCAAGCCGATCGCCTTCAACCACTCGCCGTTCTACGCGCCGGTGCCGGAACCGTCGATCAAGACGGCGGCGCAGGCGATGAGTCTGGCGGTGCTGAACGTCCTCGGGCGCTAAGGACTACTGCGGACCGGCCAGCGTCCTGAGCTGGAAGCGGTAGTCCCGGTCGAACAGGAAGGTTTCCGAGAAGGTCATCGCGCGACTGTTCGCGGCAAGCAGGCCGTGAGGCCGGGGCAGCGGTCCGCTGCGCAGCATCGACGCCATGGCGATCCGCGCGGCGTTCGCGTCGCGCGCACGCTGCACTTGCACGTCGGTCAACTGGCCGTCCCCGTCCACCGTGATGTTCACCACCACGATCGCCGGCAGCATCGGCGGCAGGCGTCCGCTGAAGATACGGTCGGCATTGCGCTGGACGATGTGGCGCGCCACGTGCGCCTTGTAGGCGTCGAGCGTGAGGGATGGCGGTGGCGTTGGCGCGGCGGTCGGTTCGCGGTCGATGGCGATGCTGCTGCGCTCTTCGACGGGAACGGGAGGAGGGGAGCTGGCGCAGCCGCACAGGACTGCCAGAAGCGTCGCGAGAAGCGCTTGACTGCGAAAAGAAATGTTCATGGCGGATGAATGCAGCGTCGCAGGTTGGCGCCTCGAGGGCGCTTAACTTCGACGCCCCGCAGTCATCCTTAGTTCCGCGGAGCTTAGAGCGCCTAACAATTCCCCCGATGGCTGCGTTGCATCGCCTCGCCGTACTAGCGTACTGTCGTCAGCGATGCGCCTTGCCCTCGGGGTTTTGTTAGACGCTCTTTAGTCAGCCCCGGATATCAGCCAAACAGCCTCTGCAGTTCCACGCCCGGCTCCGGCGCCCGCATGAAGGCCTCGCCGACCAGGAAGGCATGCACGTTCGCCGCGCGCATCCGCTGCACGTCCGCCGGTCCCATGATGCCCGACTCGGTCACCACCAGGCGCTCCGCCGGAATCCGCGGCAGCAGGCCCAGCGTGGTATCGAGCGACACCTCGAAAGTGCGCAGGTTGCGGTTGTTGATGCCCACTAGCGGCGTCTTCAGCTTCAACGCCGCAGTCAGTTCCTCGCCGTCATGCACCTCGACCAGCACGTCCATGCCGAGGTCAAGCGCGCAGGCTTCCAGTTCTGCCATCAGGCCGTGGTCCAGTGCCGACACGATCAGGAGGATCGCATCCGCGCCCATCGCGCGCGCCTCGTACACCTGGTAATGGTCGACGATGAAGTCCTTGCGGATCACCGGCAGCGCACTGGCGGCGCGCGCCTGGCGCAGGTAATCCACCGAGCCCTGGAAGAACTGCACGTCGGTCAGCACCGACAGGCAGGCCGCGCCGTGTTCGGCGTAGCTTTGCGCGATCGCCGCCGGCTGGAAGTCCGGGCGCAGCACGCCTTTCGAAGGCGAGGCCTTCTTCACTTCCGCGATGATGCCGGCCTGGCCGGCAGCGATCTTGTTGCGCAGGCTGTTCTCGAAACCGCGGATGGCGCGGCGTGCGTCCAGGTCGCTCTCCACCTCGCGGCGCAGGCTGGCCAGGTCGCGCGCTTTCTTCGCCGCGGCCACTTCGTCGGCCTTGACGGCCAGGATCTTGTTCAGGATATCGGACATAAGACTCTCAATGCGTTGGCTGGCTGCTTGGCTCAGGCGTGACCGCCGAGCTGGCGCGTGACGGTGACGAACTGCTCGAGCTTGGCCAGGGCCGCGCCGGACGCGATCGTCGCCCGCGCCTTCGCCAGGCCCTCCTCGATCGAGGACACGACGCCGGCCGCGTACAGGGCGGTGCCGGCATTGAGCGCCACGATGTCGGTGGCGGGGCCCGGCTCGCCGCGCAGCGCTTCCATCACGCGTTCCTTCGATTCCGCCGTATTCGCCACTTTCAGGTTGCGGCTCGAGATCATCGACATGCCGAAGTCTTCCGGATGGATCTCGTACTCGCGGATTTCGCCGTCGACCAGCTCACCCACCAGGGTGCCGGCGCCGAGCGAGACCTCGTCCATGTTGTCGCGGCCCCAGACCACCATCGCATGCTGGGCGCCGAGGCGCTGCAGCACGCGCACCTGGATGCCGACCAGGTCGGGGTGGAACACGCCCATCAGGATGTTGGGTGCGCCGGCCGGGTTGGTCAGCGGTCCCAGGATGTTGAAGATGCTGCGCACGCCCAGCTCGCGGCGCACCGGCGCCACGTGCTTCATGGCGGCGTGGTGGTTGGGCGCGAACATGAAGCCGATGCCGGTCTGGGCGATCGACTGGGCGATCTGCTCGGGCTTCAGGTCGATCTGGGCGCCGAGCGACTCGATCAGGTCGGCGCTGCCGGAGGACGAGGACACGCTGCGCCCGCCATGCTTGGCCACGCGCGCGCCGCCGGCGGCGGCAACGAACATCGAGGCGCTCGAGATATTGAAGGTGTTGGCGCCGTCGCCGCCGGTGCCGACGATGTCGAGCAGGTTGGTGGTGTCGGCCATCGGCACCTTGATCGAGAACTCGCGCATGACCTGGGCGGCGGCGGTGATCTCGCCGATGGTTTCCTTCTTCACGCGCAGGCCCATGGTCAGGGCCGCGACCATGGTCGGCGACATCTCGCCCGACATGATCTGGCGGAACAGGTGCAGCATCTCGTCGTGGAAGATTTCGCGGTGTTCGATACAGCGCAGCAGGGCTTCTTGTGGGGTGATCGGCATGGCGGGTCCAGTTTTCTATGAGGTATTCACAAGACCGTCATTCCCGCGCAGGCGGGAATCCAAGTTGCTTGCGTATCGATTGCATTAGCGCTTGTGGCTAGTCACGCAAAATTGGGTTCCCGCCTTCGCGGGAACGACGACTCATCGGGTAACGGTATATCTCAGCGCGCAAGAAAATTCTTGAACAGCGCATGCCCATGCTCCGACAGGATCGACTCGGGATGGAACTGCACCCCCTCGATGTCGTACTCCTTGTGGCGCACGCCCATGATCTCGCCGTCGTCGGTCCATGCCGTCACTTCCAGGCAGTCCGGCAGCGAGGCGCGCTCGATCGCCAGCGAGTGGTAGCGGATCACGGTGAAGGGGCTCGGCAAGTCCTTGAACACGCCTTCGCCGGTGTGGGCGATGAGCGAGGTCTTGCCGTGCATGACCTGCTTGGCGCGGATGACGTTCCCGCCAAACGCTTCGCCGATTGCCTGGTGGCCGAGGCACACGCCCAGGATCGGCAGCTTGCCCTTGAATTCGCGCAGGATGTCGAGCGAGATGCCGGCATCCTTCGGCGCCTTCGGGCCCGGCGAGATGCAGATGCGGTCGGGCGCCATCGCTTCGATATCTTTCAACGTGATTTCGTCGTTGCGCACCGTGCGCACGTCCTCGCCCAGCTCGCCCAGGTACTGGACGATGTTGTAGGTGAACGAGTCGTAGTTGTCGATCATTAGCAGCATGTCAGAACTCCCCATCCAGGCCGTCTTGCACCTGTTCGGCCGCGCGCAGCACGGCGCGCGCCTTGTTTTCCGTTTCCTGCCATTCCATCTCGGGGATGGAATCGGCCACGATGCCGGCCGCGGCCTGCACGTAGAGGTTGCCGTCCTTGATCACGCCGGTGCGGATCGCGATCGCCACGTCCATCTCGCCACCAAAAGAAAGGTAGCCGCACGCGCCGCCGTAGATCCCGCGCTTGACCGGCTCCAGCTCGTCGATCACTTCCATTGCACGCACCTTCGGGGCGCCGGTGAGGGTGCCGGCCGGGAAGGTGGCGCGCAGCACGTCGAGGTTCGACATGCCGTCTTTCAGCTTGCCTTCGACGTTGGAGACGATGTGCTGCACGTGCGAGTACTTCTCGATCACCATCCGGTCGGTGACTTTCACGCTGCCGGTATCGGCGATGCGGCCGATGTCGTTGCGCGCCAGGTCGATCAGCATCACGTGCTCGGCGATCTCCTTCGGATCGGCCAGCAGTTCGGCCGCCAGTTCGGTGTCGCGTTCCGGGGTGGCGCCGCGCGGACGGGTGCCGGCGATCGGACGCAGGGTCACCTTCTTGCCGCCGTCGGGCAGGGACTCGTTGCGTACCAGGATTTCCGGCGAGGCGCCGACGATCTGCATGTCGCCGAAGTTGTAGTAGTACATGTAGGGCGACGGGTTCAGCGAGCGCAGCGAGCGGTACAGCGACAGCGGCGAATCCACGTAGGGCTTGCGGATGCGCTGGCCGATCTGCACCTGCATCAGGTCGCCCGCCATCACGTATTCGTGGGCCCGGGCCACCGCCTTCAGGTAGTCTTCCTTGCTGAAGTCGCGCACCGCCTCGGTACGCACCGAGCTGGAGGTCACCGGCGCATCGACGCTCCGGCGCAGCATCACGCGCAGGTCCTTCAGGCGCTGGCGCGCTTTCGCATAGGCTTCCGGCTGGGCCGGGTCGGCGTAGACGATCAGGTAGAGCTTGCCCGACAGGTTGTCGATCACCGCCAGTTCTTCGGTCAGCAGCAGCTGGATGTCCGGCAGGCCCAGTTCGTCGCGCGGGCAGCTGTTCTCCAGCTTGCGCTCGATGTGGCGCACGGTGTCATAGCCGAAGTAGCCGGCCAGGCCGCCGCAGAAGCGCGGCATGCCGGGGCGCAGGGCCACCTTGAAGCGCGACTGGTAAGCCTCGATGAATTCCAGCGGATTGCCTTCGTGCGTCTCGATCACTTCGCCGTGCCTGACGACTTCAGTATGCTTGCCGCTGTTGCGGATCAGGGTCGAAGCAGGCAGGCCGATGAAGGAATAGCGGCCGAAGCGCTCGCCGCCGACCACCGACTCCAGCAGGAAGGTGTTCTTGCCGGCCTGCTGGGACTGGGCCAGCTTGAGGTAGAGCGTCAGCGGGGTCTCGAGGTCGGCGAAGGCTTCCGCGACCAAAGGAATGCGGTTATAGCCCTGGTTGGCCAGCGATTTGAATTCGAGTTCGGTCATGCTTTTCTCCAGACCGCCCAAGGGAAGGGAAGGGCGGTGGTTCACTTCAAAAAACCTGTCGGACGAGCACGGCCGACAGCAATCGGGGACGGGTTAGTTAGCCCAGGATTGCCAGCGTCGCCACAGCCAGGCCTCGAGGGCGCCGGTCTGGTTGACAGTGTGTTTTTTGGTGAAAAACATGTATAGATAACTTATTTTGCGGTGTGGTTATGCGCAGATATCTGCTCTGCCGCTTCTAGCAGCGAACTCACTATACCATCAGAATTAATTTCTTGTATAGGCCGTCCGTGGTTATAACCATATGGGACTGTGAGCACGAAGCAACCGGCGGCGCGTGCGCTTTCGGCGTCGTTGGACGAGTCGCCGATCGCCACCACCATCGATGGCGGCAGGTCGAGCGCGGCGCAGGCGCCCAGCATCGGCATCGGGTCCGGCTTCTTCTTTTCGAAGGAATCGCCGCCGAACACGCGCTCGAAATACGGCGCCAGGCCCTTCTGGTCGAGCAGGGGAAGCGTGAAAGCGAGGGGCTTGTTGGTCACGCAGACCAGACGCAGGCCTTGTGCGCGCATGGCCTGCAGGCCCTCGATCACGCCCTCGAACAGGGTGCTGTGGTCGCCGTTGATGGCGAGGTAGTGGCGCTGGTAGCCGGCCAGGGCCTCCTCGAACACCGCGTCCACGCGCGCCGCATCCCAGTCGAGCAGCAGCGCGTCGCGCACCAGTTTTTCGGAGCCCTTGCCGACCAGCGGCTTGATGGTCGCCTGGGTGATCGGCGCCAGGCCCAGGTCGGCGCGCATGCCGTTCAGGGCCGCCTCGAAGTCGGGCACCGTGTCGAGCATGGTGCCGTCCAGGTCGATGATGGCGGCCCGGATGCCTGCTGCGCCGGCCCGCATTATTGTCCGACCTTGGCCAGTTCGCCGCGCATCGCGTCGATCACGGCCTTGTAGTCCGGCTTGCCGAAGATCGCGGAACCTGCGACGAAGGTGTCGGCGCCTGCGGCGGCCGCTTCGGCGATGTTGTCGGCCTTGATGCCGCCATCGACTTCCAGCATGATGTCGCGGCCCGACTCGTCGATCATGCGGCGCGCCATGGCGATCTTCTTCAGCGCCTGCGGGATGAAGGACTGGCCGCCGAAGCCCGGGTTCACCGACATGATCAGGATCATGTCGATCTTGTCCATCACGTGTTCGAGGTAGTGCAGCGGGGTGTGCGGGTTGAACACCAGGCCGGCCTTGCAGCCGTTATCGCGGATCAGCTGCAGGGTGCGGTCGATGTGCTCCGAGGCTTCCGGGTGGAAGGTGATGATGTCGGCGCCGGCCTTGGCGAAGTCCGGGATGATGCGGTCGACCGGCTTGACCATCAGGTGCACGTCGATCGGCACCTGCACGTGCGGGCGGATCGCCTGGCACACCAGCGGGCCGATGGTCAGGTTCGGGACGTAGTGGTTGTCCATCACGTCGAAGTGGATGATGTCGGCGCCGGCGGCGACGACATTGCGCACTTCCTCACCCAGACGGGCGAAATCGGCGGACAGGATGCTGGGAGCGATGCGGTAGGTAGTCATGAAAGGTCGTGCCGTTAAAAAGAATCCGATATTTTACGCTGATGAAGCGCATGCCCGCTGCGCCCGCGGCGACTTGGAAAGCCGCCGCGCGGTATGATTGTCGTTTGCGCCACACAGGGCGCTTCCACCAATATTGACGATCACGCAAGGAATCCCCATGCCCGCCTATGAATTCGCTGTCAAGGTCAGGACCCAGTACCTGTCCGAACAGTCCAACCCGGAACGGGACCAGTACGTGTTCAGCTACACCATCACGATTACCAATACGGGCAGCATCGCCGCCCAGTTGATCTCGCGCCATTGGGTCATCACCGACGCCAACAACGCGGTGCAGGAAGTGAGCGGCCTGGGCGTGGTCGGCCATCAGCCGCTGCTGCAGCCGGGCCAGCAGTTCGAGTACACCAGCGGCACCCAGTCGGCAACGCCGCAGGGCTCGATGAAGGGCGAATACTTTTGCGTGGCCGAGGATGGCCACCGCTTCGAAGTGCCGATTCCGGAATTCGTGCTGGCGCAGCCGGGCGCACTGCACTGATCAGCGCAGCACAGCTTATTGTTCGCCGGCGTCACGTTCCTTCTGTGCCGGCTCGTCGCGCGGCACGTCCTTGCGGCCGGCGAACATCGTCCACCAGACGATAAAGACGAGCAGGAAGAGTGCCACGCCGGCTTCCACCATCAAGATCCACATATCGGTCCTTCAGTCCTTTTGTTCTTATGCCATCGACACGCCGCAGTGTAACCGCTTCGCTTGCCCTCGTCGCCTTTTTGAGCGGCTGCTCGACCACGCCGCAGCAGCCGCCCAAGCCCGCCGAACCGGTGCGCATGCCGCCGCCGGTCGGCCCGGTCTATGTGCCGGCGGCGCCGACGCCGCTCATGACGCCGACCACCTTCAGTGCGCTGCCGGGATGGGAACAGGACGACCTGCGCCAGGCCTGGCCGGCCCTGCTGCAATCCTGCCGCGGCCTGGCCAGCAAGCCTGACTGGAAAGCGGTGTGCGTCGCGGCCCGCGCCATGGACGGGAGCGACGCCGCAGCGGTGCGCGGCTTCTTCGAGAGCCGGTTCGTGCCGAACCTGGTGCGCGCCGCCGATGGCGCCGACACCGGCCTGATCACCGGTTATTACGAAGCGATGCTGTACGGTTCGCGCAAGCGCGCCGGCGCCTACCAGACGCCGCTCTACCGCGTACCAAGCGACCTGCTCACGGTCGACCTGGGCAGCGTGTATCCGCAGCTGAAAGGCATGCGCCTGCGCGGCCGCCTGTCCGGCAAGACCGTGGTGCCGTACAGCAGCCGCGCCGAGATCGCGCGTGCGCCCTTCGCCGGCAAGGAGCTGTTGTGGGTGAACGATCCGGTCGAGGCCTTCTTCCTCGAAGTGCAGGGCTCGGGCCGGGTGCAGCTCGACAGCGGAGAAACGGTGCGCGTGGCCTACGCCGACCAGAACGGCCATCCCTACAAGGCGATCGGGCGCTGGCTGGTGGAGCAGGGCGAACTCGCTGCCGAGGAGGCCACGGCCCAGGGCATCCGCGCCTGGATCGCGGCCAATCCGGGACGCCGCCAGGAACTGTTCAACGTGAACCCCAGCTATATCTTCTTCCGCGAAGAGAAACTGCCCGATCCTTCGCTCGGCCCGAAGGGCGCGCTGGGCGTCCCGCTCACGCCGGGGCGTTCGGTGGCGATCGACCCGGCCTTCGTGCCGCTCGGCGCGCCGCTGTACCTGGCGACCACCGAAGCCGGCAGCGAGGTGCCCATGCAGCGCCTGATGATGGCGCAGGATACCGGCGGCGCCATCCGCGGCGCGGTGCGGGCCGACTTCTTCTACGGCTTCGGCCCCGACGCGATGGACCGGGCGGGCAAGATGAAGCAGCGCGGCACGGTCTGGGTGCTGCTGCCGCGCGCGGCGCAGTAATCCCGGACTTACTCCCTGGCCTGCCTGAGGCGGGTGCCGAACACGCCGCCGGCCGCCAGCAGGACGGCGCCGGCGGCGATGCAGCCCAGGCCGGCGCGCACGCCGAAGCCTTCGCCCAGCCCGCCCGCCAGCAGGGCGCCCAGCGGCGCCGCAGCTACGGTCAGGGCGCGCATCGTCGCCACCATCCGGCCCAGCACCGCATCGGGCGTCACGCGCTGGCGCAGGGCGATGTAAGGCACGAAGAACAGCGTCGCGCCGCAGTCGATCCAGAACACCACGATGGCGTAGGCCGCCACCGTCCAGGCTGCGCTGCCGAACAGCGCCGGCGGGATGACCGGCACCAGGGCGAAGCCGAAGGCCGACACGCACAGGCCGGCCAGGATGCCGCCGCCGGTGCCCAAGCGCCTCGAGAGCGGCTTGACCAGCAGCGAAGCCGCCAGCACGCCCAGGCCGCCCAGCATGTTGGCCATGCCCATGGTCCCCGGCGTCATGCCGAGCACGCGGGTGGCGAACAGCACGTGCAGGGCGGTGTAGCCATAAAACAGCAGGTGCCAGCAGGCCGAGACCCAGGCCAGGGTGCGCAGCAGCGGCTGGTTCCAGACGAAAGCCAGGCCCTCCTGGATGTCGCGCAGCGGATGGGAGGTCGAGGGCGGCGGCTGCGGTTCGCGTGCGCGGATGCGGCGCAGGTTGAGCAGCGAAATGATGAAACCCGCCACATTGCACGGGATGGCGATCGGCGCGCCCAGCAGTTGCACCAGGCCGCCCGCCATGCCGGGGCCGACCACGCGCGCGGTCGATTCCGTGGCCGCGAACTTGGCCTGGGCGTCGACCAGGCCGTCGCGCCCGACCAGGAAGGTGAGGAACACCTGTTCCGCGCTGCCTCCCACCACATGGCCGGCGCCGATCACGAAGCCGACCGCATACAGCCAGGGGATGGTCAGCAGGTCCAGCCACCAGGCCAGCGGCACGCTGGCCAGCGCGACCGCCACCATCAAATCGCTGCACCGGCAGGCGCCGGCTGCGGTCCAGCAGGACGCCGGAGGGAAGGCCGAACAACAGGAAGGGCAGGGATTCGAAGGCGGCCAGGGTGCCCATCTGCGCCGGCGTCGCATGCAGCATCAGCACCGCGCAGATCGGCAGGGCCAGCAGCGTGATCTGGGCGCCGAAATGGGCCAGGATGCTGCTGAACCAGAAGCGGCGGAAGTCGGGCTTGCGCATCACCGAGTCGGCAGGAACGCGCTTCTGCAGCCAGTTGTTACCAAACGAAAGAATGGTGATCTCGCACAGAATATTGCTGAACAAATAATCATACCGTGTTTGATCGGGCGCGAGACGTTACAATCCCGGCAATCCGTCCACCTCACAAGGGAAAGCCACATGGAATATGCAGATCTGCTGATCGAAAACCACGGCAAGGTCGTCGTGATCCGCCTGAACCGTCCGAAGGCGATGAACGCGCTGAACGACAACATGATGAACGAGCTGGGTGATGCCCTGCACAAGTTCGACGCCGACCCCGCGGTCAACGTCATCGTCCTGACCGGCAGCGACAAGGTCTTCGCGGCGGGCGCCGACATCGCGGCCATGGCGAACTACACCTATGCGGCGGACACCTACCCGGGCAACTACATCGGCCGCAACTGGGAGCACATCCTGAACATCCGCAAGCCGGTGATCGGCGTGGTGTCGGGCTACTGCCTGGGCGGCGGCTGCGAACTGGCCATGATGTGCGACTTCCTCATCGCGTCGGAGAGCGCCAAGTTCGGCCAGCCGGAAATCAAGGTGGGCGTGACCCCGGGCGCCGGCGGCACCCAGCGCCTGCCGCGCGCGATCTCGAAATCGAAGGCGATGGACATGCTGCTCACCACCCGCATGATCGACGCCGCCGAAGCCGAGCGCACCGGCCTGGTGTCGCGCGTGTACCCGGTCGAGAGCGTGATGGAAGAGGCGATCAAGGTGGCCCAGGTCATCGCCGAGATGCCGGTGTCGGTCGCCATGCAGATCAAGGATTGCGTGAACCAGGCCTACCAGATGCCGCTGAACGAAGGCGTGCGCTACGAGCGCCGTTACTTCCATGCCGGTTTCGGCACGCCTGCGCAGAAAGAAGGCATGTCGGCCTTCCTCGAAAAGCGCAAGCCGAACTTCGAAGGCATGTAAGCGATGCGGGCAGCGTCGTTCCCGGCATTGCGTCGAGGAGCGGCGGCGCTCGTCGTCGTCGCGGTCGCGGTGGCGGCCTACGGCTGCAGCGCGCTGCAGCCACTGGGCCAGCGCGCCGCCAGCTTCACGCTGGACGGCACCCACACGACACGGCTGGGGCAGGCCATCGCCCCGCTGGCGGCCGCGCATCCCGGCCGCTCCGGGATACAGCCCCTGATCGACGGGCGCGATGCCTTTGCGGCACGCGTCCTGCTCGCCCGCAGCGCCGAGCGCAGCCTCGATGTCCAGTACTATATATGGCGCGACGACCTGACCGGCACGCTGATGCTGGATGCCTTGCGCGAGGCCGCGGCGCGCGGCGTGCGGGTTCGCCTGCTGCTGGACGATAACAATACCGCCGGACTCGACCCAAGCCTGGCTGCCCTCGACCGTGAACCGAACGTCGAGGTGCGGCTCTTCAATCCCTTCGCGCTGCGCCGCTGGCGCAGCCTGGGCTACCTCACCGATTTCAGCCGGCTGAACCGGCGCATGCACAACAAGTCCTTCACGGTCGACGGACAGGCAACGATCGTCGGCGGCCGCAACGTGGGCGACGAATATTTCGGCGTCGCGGGGGACATGCTGTTCGTCGACCTCGACGTGCTGGCGGTCGGCCCGGTGGTGCGCGACGTGTCGCAGGATTTCGACCGCTACTGGAATAGTGCTTCCGCCTATCCCGTCGCGGTGCTGGTCGATGCGGACGACGCGCAGCGCCCCGGCGCACTGGCCGAGCGTGCGGCCGCCTTGCGCAAGCGGCCTGCCGCCCAGCGTTACCTGGAGGCGCTCCGGACCTCGCCCTTCGTCGAGCAGTTGGTGGAAGGTCAACTGCCGCTGGAGTGGAGCCCTGCGCGTCTGGTGAGCGACGATCCCGCCAAAGTGCTCGGCAAGGCCGATCCGGACGACCGCATGGCCGTGGGCCTGCGCAAGCTGTTGGGCGAGCCGAAGCGGCAGCTCGACCTGGTGTCGCCGTATTTCGTTCCCAGCAAGGATGCGGCGCACACCCTCGGCGATATCGCGCGCGGAGGCGTGCACGTACGCGTGCTGACCAACTCCCTCGAGGCGACCGATGTGGCGGCCGTGCACGCCGGCTATGCCAAATGGCGCCGCGGGCTGATCGAGGCCGGTGTCTCGGTGTTCGAGCTGCGTCGCAGATGGGGAGCCGAGCTGCCCGAGCGCGGCAAGGGGCGCTTCGGCAGCTCCGCCTCAAGCCTGCATGCCAAGACCTTCGGCGTGGATGGCCGCGCCGTCTACGTCGGCTCTTTCAATATGGACCGGCGCTCGATCGACCTGAATACCGAGATGGGCCTGGTGATCGACAGTGCGCAGCTGGCCGGGCAGCTGGACAAGACACTCGACGACGCCATTCCTGAAACCGCCTATGAGGTTCGCCTGGATGAGCAGGGGCGGCTCTATTGGCTCGAGCGTACCGGCGGAAAACTCAGGCGCCATGACCAGGAGCCGGGCACGACCATCTGGAAGCGCGCAGGCGTCCAGTTACTGTCATTTTTGCCCATCGACTGGCTCCTGTAAAAAATTTCGACGAAGGCCTTGCGGGACGGTGGGGCGGTTTGCTATAGTTCGCCTCCGCTTCGGTAGCGACCGAAAAAGTTCAACGAAATCAGTTGGTTAAGTTGACAAGGTTCGCAGATGAAAATCTGCAACGAAGCGAACGAGGGGTTGACGAGTTAAGCGAAACACTGCATAATCTCACTTCTCTGCTGCTGACGAACACAACGCTTCGTACGGTGCAGCAAGGTAGTGCAGAACAAAGGTTCTTTAACAATCAACAGTCGATAAGTGTGGGCGTTTGATGAAGGTGCCAGCTGGGTTCGCTCAGCTGCATACTTAAATTATCAAATGTTCACAAAAGTATTAAACGTTGTCTCAGCAATGAGATGACGGTCAGTATCTTGAGTGAGCGACTCCGTAGCAATACGGATGACACGCAAGTGTCAACAAAC
>NZ_DKJX01000065.1:0-30678 GCF_002454935.1 Massilia sp. UBA6681 | reverse complement strand
GGCCTCGGCGGCGCGGCCGGCGGCCACCTCCTTGAGCGCGTCCAGGCGTCCGCCGGTGTATAGGGGCCAGACCGAGGCCAGGCCGAGCGAGCGGACCGTGAAGGTGCGCTCGGTCTCCAGGCTGGCGGGCAGTTCCGGCAAGGCCAGCCCGGGCAGCGGCGGCAGCACCTCGAGCACCGGTTGCAGGGCCGGCTCCAGGGATTGCGCCAGGCGGCCGGTATCGATATTCAGCGAGGTCGAGAGCCGTCCGGCGAATCCGTTCAGGCGCAGGTCCGGTCCGTCGATGCGGCGCAGCGCCTCGGCCTGCAATTGCCTGGCTTGATGGTCGAGCTCGGCGCCGCGCACCGCGCCCGAACGCGCCTGCAACCGGCGCCACGCCTCGCCATAGTCGAGGGCGGCGCTCTGCTGCGCCCGCACCGGCAGCACGGCGCAGCAGGCCAGCGCCAGGGCGAGCGGGGCAATATAGGACTTGGACGGTTTCACCGGTCCCTCCGAAAGCTCATCAGTATTTATCGGTGATGATAGCGCCGCTTGGCCGCGACCAGCCACACGACTGGCGGCGTTATCGCAAGGGCCGGTGCAGCGCCGGGCAGGCATCGGCAAGCGCCGGCGGCCGCGCCCGTCCGCGGGCCGCGGCGAGGAAGGCGGGCTTGCGCAACTCCGCGAGCGAGAACCACTGGCTGCCGCGCGCCGGCGCCAGCGCGCTGGCGTGCATGGGATTGGGCAGGTCGATGACCCGCCGCCGCTCCAGGTCGGCAGCGGCGATCTGCGCTGCGAAATAGCTGTAGAACAAACGATCGAAGGAACCGTCGGCCTGTGCCGTTTCCAGCCCGCGCCGCACCTCGTCCGCCAGGCCACGCTTGCGCGGGTTGACGAAAAAGTAGGCGTCGGTCGGATAACGCAGGACGATATGCGGTTCGACCGCCAGGGCCGGATAGGCCTCGTGCTCGTCGAAGACCTGTTGCACCGCGCGCGGAAAATAATCGATGCGCCCGGCGTCGAGCATCTTGAACATGCCTGGATAGGTCGAAGAGGTTTCCACCGGCAAACCGCTGGCGCGCAGGATCGCGGTATCCGGCCAGTCGTGGCCCTGCCCCGCGACGAATCGCTTCAGTTGCTCGGCCGAGTGTACGTCGGCGAACTGATGCAGGCGGTCCTTGCGCACCAGCGCGATGCGCCAGCCGAGCATGCCCTTGGTCAACGGCACCGGGACTTCCAGCAGGGAGGCTTTGCGGTCCGGTGCGGTCATCGTAATCATGATATCGAGCTTGCCGGAATCGCGTGCAAGTTCCGCCAATGCACGCGCCTGCTTCATGGGCTGCTCGCTGTACACCAGCGTATGGCAGACACCCGCCTTGGCAAATGCCAGTTTCAGCAAGGCGACACCGTAGGGATCACGCCCGGTATCCCCCCACTCCGGACGTAGATAAACATACGTGGCGGCGCGCCCCGGCACGGACGACAGGAAAAACAAGCTCAACAGCAATAAGACGGCGAGTCGGGGCATGTCGGCGGGCGGCCGTCAGGACCGCGAACGATGGACGAGTGGCCTGCCAATGCTAGCACGCGCCATGACTCGGACCACCCTAGTGTTGCTTGCTAGCCACTATTTTTCCCGGCGCCGCCCTGCGCCTGCGCCATCTCAAGCGCCGGCAAGGTCACCGTCAGGAAAGACGACACCTGGCCGACCAGCTCGGCGGCCTGCTGGCGCACCTGCCCCATCTGCAGGATCGACAGCTCGGCCTGGCGCACCGCCTGCTGGATCAGGGTGCGGCGCTGCACCAGGGCGTCGGACAGGCTCGCGTCCGTCGCGCCACCCGCCAGCTTCGACACGACGGCGAGCACCGCCGCATGCAGGCCCAGCTTGCGCGCCGACTCTTCCAGAGCGCGCACGGCGGCGTCGCTGTCCGCGATGAGCTGCAGCAGCTGCGCACGGCTCGAGGCCAGCTCCGTCTTGTACTGGGAAGGAGACTTCGGGCGGCGGAACAGCTTGTCGAACACGCCTGCCGGCGCCCGGGTGCTCTCCAGTGCCGCCTCGAGCTGCGCGGGCACCGCCATCTGGGTGAATCTCAATACCAGTTCGGTGATGGGCTGGAGCAGTGCGGCCTGTTCCATCAATGGCCCTTCCGCCCACTCCGCGACCACCGGCAGCTTCAGCGGCAGGATGCGGCGAAACAGCGCGGCCAGGCGCTGACCGGCGTGTTCGGACAAGGCCGGATAATCGGCGTGCGCGATCGCCAGCGCATCGCGCACCGCCGGATGATCCTCGCTCTCGAACAACACCCTGGCCATGGCTTTCGGGGGCACGGCGCAAGCCGGCGCCGCGGGAAGGTCGTCGAAGGACAGCGCCCTGGGTGGGCCAGTGCCGGCCGGCGGCGCGGCAGCGGGCTGCCCGGCATCGCCGAAATCGAAGGCCTGCGGCACCGGCGCAGCGCCGGCCGGCTCGGCGGGGAGCTCGGGCTCCGCGCCGAAGTCGAATGCCTTGGGCGTTTGCTGTGTCATCGACTACCCGGCATCGAGCAGGAGCGCGTGCTCCTCAGACGGTGCCGCCGAGCTTGCGGATGAAGGTCGCCAGGTTCAGCTTGAAGCCGGCGCCGACGGCCTGGAAGCGCCATTCGCCATCCTTGCGGTACAGCGAGCCGAACTGCAGCGCGGTCTTGTCCGCGTAGTCTTCGTCGAGGTCGTATTCCGCGATCGTCTCGCCGGTCTCGTCGTTGTACACCTTGACGTAGGCGTCGGTGACCATGCCGAAGGTCTGCTTGCGCACATCGGCATCGTGGATGGTCACGACGATCGGCATCTCCACCACTTCCGCCTCGACCTTGGCCAGGTCGACGGTGATGACTTCGTCGTCGCCATCCTTGTCGCCGGTCCGGTTGTCGCCCGAGTGCACGACCGCGCCGTCCGGAGAGGTGGCGTGGTTGTAGTACACGAAGTGGGCGTTGCTGATCATGACGGGATGGTCGCTCGCATCCCGCCTGCACAGGAATACCGACGCGTCGAGGTCGAATGGCTGGCCCTCGACCGCGTTGACCTTCCATCCGAGGCCGATACGCACGCGCTTCAAGCCCGGCGCGGTTTTTTCGAGGTTGATGCGGTGGCCAGTGTGGAGCGTCGTCGACATGGACTTTCCTTTTCCTTATGGGGTGAACATGGGATTCAAGCGCCGCTTGGCGAAAAACGCGCAATCAGCTCGCGCTCCAGCTCCTGCAGTTTCGGCAGCTCGGCCTGGCGGCGCTGCTGGCCTTCGTTCGAGATCTGCTCGAGCTTGTCGAAGGCGGTCACCAGCTGCGTCTGCACGTGCTGGGCGGTTTCCAGGCTGACCAGCGAGCGCTGCTTGGCGCGGGCCACGGTCTCGGTATTTTCCAGCAGCATGTCGGCCTGGGCGCGGAAGGCCGCGTCGGTGGCGTCGTAGGCGGCATTGGCGACCGCGGCGCTCTGCTTGGCCTCCAGTTGCAGCAGGTAGAGCGAGAACACGTTGCGCCAGGCCGGAATCGAGACGTTGACGATGTCCGTGAAGGTGTCCGTCAGGGCCCGCGCATTGTCTTGCGACAGGCGGATCTGCGGCACCATCTGCGTGGCCATCAGCATGGCGCGCTTCAGGTCGTCGATGCGCTTTTCGAGGCGCTCCAGACGACGCTTGAGTTCGGTGGCCTGCTGCGCCTCGAAGGCATTGGCCGGCGCGGCCTGCTGCGCGACCGCCTGGCGCAGGCGCGAGGCCCATTCCTCGCCCTTCTTCACGTCGGCATCCAGGCCTTGGTAGTACTGTTCCAGGCCCTTGTACATCTCGTCGAAATCCTGGATCCGCGCCCGGTGCACATTGGCATGCCGCGTCATCTCCGTGACCAGGGTGTCCATGCGCGATTCGACCACCTGGTACTGCGACAGCATCTTTTCCTTGACCGAGCCGAACATGTTCGTCAGGCGCGACACCAGGCCGCCGGAACGAAGCTTGGCCGGGTCCAGGCCCTTGGAGGTCGCGATCAGTTCGTTCAGCTGCGTGCCGAACACATCGGCATCCGATGCACGCACGGTGCCGAGCAGCTTGGCCGAGACCTTCGCCACGCCTGCGCCGGTGGAGCCGCCCAGGGCCTCGATGGCCTTGTCGTCGATGCCGGAGACATCGACCCGGACGATGGGAGCCGCGCTCGCCTCCGGACGCAATGCCGGCAGCGCGTCCGGCATGGGTGCAGGTTCCAGCAAGGGCGCCAGCGTGGGCGCAGGCGCCGCAGGCGTGGTGGATGCTGCGTTCGCTTCTTCGTCGGAGGAGAACAGCGGTTTCATAGGATTCCTTCAGGTGGGAAGTGACAACACGAATAGCTTACCACTGGACAATCCAGCTGGGCCAGCGTCGGCGCAGCACATGCCTTGCGCGCCAACCTGGCTTCGTCCAGTATAACCACTCCACAGCAGGAGCTTCTCCATGTCGCATGCGCGCGTCGTCGTCCTGACGGTACTGGCACTGGCCGCATTCGCGGGCAACTCCCTGCTGTGCCGGGCCGCCCTATCCCGCTCGCATATCGATGCCGCCAGTTTCACGACCGTGCGCCTGCTGTCGGGCGCGCTCATGCTCTGGGTGCTGGTCAGGCTGCGCGGCGGCGCCAGGGCAGGCAAGGGCAGCTTGCTGTCCGCGCTGGCCCTGTTCGCCTATGCAGCCGGCTTTTCCTTCGCCTACCTTCACTTGCCCGCCGCGGCCGGCGCACTGATCCTGTTCGGCGCCGTGCAGACGACGATGATCGCTTACGGGCTGTGGTCGGGCGAGCGCCTGCGCCCGGCGCAGCTGGCCGGCTTGCTGCTCGCCGGCGCCGGCCTGGTCGGCCTGCTGCTGCCCGGCCTGTCCGCGCCCCCGTTGGCAAGCGCCCTGCTCATGCTGGGCGCCGGCGCGGCCTGGGGCATCTATTCGGTGCGCGGCAAGGGCGCGGGCGACGCCCTCCAGGTCACCGCGGGGAACTTCCTGCTTGCCGTACCGATGGCGCTGGCGCTGAGCCTCCTGCTGCTGGGCGAGGCCGCGTTCGACCCGGCGGGAAGCGGGTATGCCTTCCTGTCCGGCGCGCTGACATCGGGCGTCGGCTATGCGATCTGGTACACGGCGCTGCCCTTCCTGAAGTCGACCAGCGCGGCGGCGGTGCAGCTGAGCGTTCCCGTGATTGCCGCCCTGGGCGGCGTCGCCTTCCTGGACGAGCCGCTCACGCTGCGGCTGCTGTCCGCATCGATCGCCGTCATCGGCGGCATCGCGCTGGTGATCCTGGGGCCGCGGACATAGGCAGGCCTGCTCTGCTTGCGTCAGCCCGCCCCGCCTTCCTATCATGAATGGAGGGCTTTCAACCAAGCGTCCGGGAGATGCGATGAATACGCTGACGAATGGGCAATTCAATGAGCTGAAGGGTGCGATTCGAGGAGACATCCTGCAAGCGGGCGACGCGGGTTACGACGCCGCCCGCACGGTCTGGAACGCGATGATCGACCGGCATCCGGCCATCATCGTGCGCTGCGCCGGCACGGCGGACGTACGCGCCGCGCTGGACTACGCGCGCAAGCACGGGCTTCCCCTTGCGGTGCGCGGCGGCGGGCACAACATTGCCGGCAGCGCCCTGTGCGAGGACGGGCTGGTGATCGACCTGTCCGGCATGCGCTCGGTCCAGGTCGACGCCAGGCAGCGCCGCGCCTGGGTGGAAGGCGGGGCCAGCCTGCGCGACTTCGACCACGAAGCCCAGTCCTACGGGCTGGCCACGCCCTTGGGAATCAATTCCACCACCGGGGTGGCCGGGCTGACGCTGGGCGGGGGCTTCGGCTGGCTCAGCCGCACGCTGGGCCTGGCGGCCGACAACCTGCTGTCGGCCGAGATGGTCACGGCCGACGCCCAGCGCCTGCACGTGAGCGAGACCGAGTACCCGGACCTGTTCTGGGCCATCCGTGGAGGCGGCGGCAACTTCGGCGTGGTCACGCGCTTCGAATTCCGGCTGCACCCGGTGGGGCCGGAAATCACGGCCGGGCTGATCGTGTTCCCCTCCGCCCAGGCCAGGACGATCCTGATGCAATACCGCGATGCCGTCGACGCCATGCCCGCCGACATGACGGTGTGGGCGGTGCTGCGCAAGGCGCCCCCGCTGCCCTTCCTGCCGACCGAGGCGCACGGCCAGGACGTGCTGGTGCTGCCGGTGTTCTCGCCGTCGCGCGGCGCATCGGTGGATGCGGCAATCGCGCGCATCGGCAAGCTGGGGGAGCCGCTGGGCATGCACGTCGGCCCCATGCCTTACACCGCATGGCAGCAGATCTTCGACCCCTTGCTGACGCCGGGTGCGCGCAATTACTGGAAATCGCATAATTTCACCCGGCTGAGCGATGAGGCCATCGACGTGGTCATGCGCTATGCGGGCATGCTGCCGACGCCGCAGTGCGAGATCTTCCTCGGATTGCTGGGCGCGCAGGCGTCGGCGCCACCGCCGCAAGCGATGGCCTATCCGCACCGCGACGCCTTGTATGTGATGAACGTGCACACCCGCTGGGACGATCCCGCCGACGACGCGCGCTGCATTGCCTGGGCCCGCGATTTCTTCAGGGATGCCGCGCCCTACGCAAGCGGGGGCGTCTACGTGAATTTCATGCCGCAGGACGAGAGCGAGCGCACGCCCGATGCCTACGGCGCCAACTACCAGCGGCTGGCCGAGGTCAAGCAGAAATACGATCCCGACAATGTGTTCCGCGCCAACCAGAACATCCGTCCGGCCGCGAGCGCCGCCGCCTGAACGCGCTCATTCTTACGACAGGAGTCGATCATGACACGCAAATTCATCGATTGCCGGGAGTTCCCGAGCGACATGCAGTGTTCGGTCGCCATCTCGGCCGACAGCGAGGACGAGCTGCTGCAGGCCGCGGTGCAACACGCGGTGTCCGTGCACCACCACAGCGATACGCCCGAGCTGCGCCAGCAACTGCGCCAGTTGTTCAAGGACGGCACGCCGCCCGAACAGCTTCCCATGAGCGGTCAAATGGGCAGCGCCGGGGCAAGCAGCTCGCCGCCGCACTGAACGGCGGCGCCATCGTTCAGGCGTCCGGCGCTGCCTGCGCCTCGCGCAGCATGCGCCGGATCGTCATGATGTTCACCGCGGCGATCACCACTTCCAGCGCCGTGCCGCCGACCGAACCGGCGATCACGTTGTTCACGATCCACAGCACGGTCCCGCACAGCATCGCCAGGCGCATGCGCACGCCTTCCAGCAGGAACAGGGCCAGGGTGCCGATGCAGGAGGCCCCCAGCGGCAGCCAGTCGCTGGGGCGCGTGGCCAGCGACTGGCCCAGGGCCAGGTTGGCGGCGACGACGAACAGGGCCACCCAGATCGAGCGCGTGTACAGCGAGAGCACCGAGCGCAGCAGCGACATGGTCGAACTGGCGACCGCCGTCGGCCTGCCGAGCAGCGCGAAATGGACGATGTAGGCGAGGCACTCGGCCGCCATGAAGATCTTGAAGCGGCGGTCGTTCCTCTGCAGGAAGGAAGCGACGCCGAGGGCGAACGCAGCGTAGCCGACGCACTGCGCCGGAGAGAACCAATCGATCGTCATCGAACAGGACAGGAAAAGGACGATTATAGCCGCCCGATCCACTCCTGCCGGACGCGCCGCCCGGGCTTCAAGCCTTCTTGAGCGCCTCCGCCTTGTGCGCCGCCTCGGCGCCGGTCTTGTCGCTGACGACCAGGTATTCGGGGTGCTCGCGCGAGGCGGCCACGTGGTGGCCCTTGATCTCGGTGGGGAATGTCAGTTTCTTCTTGACGGTGCCGTGCACCGTCCCTTGCGACGATTGCCATTGCACCTTGTCGCCGGCTTTGAACGCGTCTGCCATGCTGGGCTCCTTTGAACGGAAGGGCCAGCCATGTCCCGGCAATGCACCGCACCAGGACGGGCATGACCCGCGATCCGTATTGGAACACGGATCGCCGCCATCCTCCCGCACCTTACGGCTGCAAAAGCTTGCGCAGCGGATTCAGGCCTGCTTGCGCTTGCCCGGCATGGGCAAGCCTTCCGCCAGCGCCAGCCTTTCCATCGCCGTTTCCAGCACCATGCGGGCGCGGCCCGAGGCCAGCTCGAGTTCGCGGTGCAGGCGTGCGTCCTCCTGGTTGCGGGCGGCGCATTGCGCGCTGTAGCGCTCGAAGCTGCCGACCATCATCAGGATGTCCGACAGGTGGCGCGGGCATTCGCAGGACAGGCGGTTGCCGGCCGCCGTGATGGCCGCCAGCGCCTGGTCGTCGAAGCGGCGCGGCGCCACCGGTTCGCCCGCGGGTTCGGACGCCGGCAGGCCCTGCCCCGCCAGCGCGGAACGGCACAGCAGCACCAGCTCGCCGATCTCGGCCGGCACGCGCGCCACCAGGCAGCCCTGGGCGCGCAGTGCGCGGATGGTGGCGCTGCCGCAGAAGCGGTACAGCACCACGGTCGCTTGCGGACGGGTGATGTCGCGTGCCGCCGCCACCTGCGCCACCGAGGCTTCGTCGAGTTCAGAGGCTTCGATCAGCAGCACGTCCAGCGCCATGCCGTCTCCCAGCGAGGGCACCTGGTCGAGCCGGGCGCAGTGGCGCTGCACCTGCAGCGCGCGTCCGTCGCGGCCGCTGGCGGCGATGCGGCGCACCAGGCTCTCGCCGACCACCAGCGTGCGCATCGGACCGCTGACTTCGGCCGCACGCGCCGCGTTCGGGGCGATCATCTCTTCCAGGCGCTCGACCGGCAGCCCGGTCAGGACGCCGATCGGGTGTCCCAGGTCGACCAGTTGCTTTAGCAGGCCGAGGCGCCTTACCTGCTCGGCCGTGTAGAGGCGCTGGCCGTGCGCCGAGCGCTGGGTGTCCGACAGCGCATAGCGCCGTTCCCAGACGCGCAGCGTCTCCACGGGCAAGCCCGCCAGGCGCGCCGCAACCCCGCTGCGATAGGTGACTTCGCGACCCTCGCCCCGCTCTTGATGCATTCTGTCGTTCATACGACCCGCCGTTGAACAGTGATCTGATGAGTATCCCGCTACAAATACGAGACGTTGTCAGTTTAACTCAAAATCGTCAAATATAGCTGTTCAATAGCGATTCACGGCGCTTACCAGGTGAAGTCGTCCGGAATCTTGAAGTCCGCGTAGGGATCGTCCTCCTCCACCTGGGTAGCAGCCTGCTTGACCTGGATGACGCTGCCCGGGTCGCGCTCGGCGATCTTTTCACCGATCACCTTCGGCACCAGTTCGTAGTTCCCCTTCAGGAACACGATCACCAGCCGGCCCGCCACCAGGTGCTGTTGCACCTGTTCGGAGACGTAGATGCGCTCGATCTTGCTGCCGTGCGTGAAGTTGTAGGCGATGTCGCCCTTGCCGTTCTTGGCGCGCGGCTGGCGGTTCTGCTCCACCAGCTGGGCGATCTGCGCCTTCACCGCCTTCTGCGCGGCCTCGGCGTCGCGCTGGGCATTCAGCTCGCGCGCCCGTTCGGCATTCTTGCGCTGCATTTCCAGCGCCGCCTCACGCGCTTCGTTGACCGATTCAAGGCCGGTACGGCGCTCGATCTTTTTCTGCTTGCTCTTGTCCTGGTTGACCTTCTGGACCTTCTTCTTGTCCACCAGGCCGGCTTTCAGCAACTGCTCCTGCAGCGAGACCATCGTTCTGCTCCTTGATTGCATGGGTGGCCGGGCGGCACGGCGCCGCCAGGCGAAGCCGCTAGCATAGCAAACCGGGGAAACAACGGAAGCCTATCCGGCCGCAGGACTTATGCATGTGGTATGGACAGGCACTGTCAACTCGTCCATATTTACCGCTTCACATTCATTTTTCGAGCCATGCGTCCATTCGCCCGCCCGTCCGCACTCCTTCATACCGGAACGATGTCGGGCAGCGCCGCCGACACGGCCGACACCACCGCGCCCACGCTGTTGCCGACGCCGGAGAACGGCGCTCCGGTAAATGGTCTGCTGAACTACACCTTCAGCGAAGCCATCAAGCTGGCGCCGGATGCCAGCGTGACACTCAGCAGCAACGGCCAGCACATCGTCACGATTGCCCTGGTCGGCAATCCCGCGGTCACCCATGCGGGAGCCACCATCGGCATCCAGCTGCCGCCTGGGCTGCCCTACGGCCGCTACTACGAGGTCGCGTTCAGCCCCGGCGCCGTCGCTGACCTTTCCGGCAACCTGGCCGGCGACGGCACGCCCTTGTTCAGATCATTCTTTTACTTCAGCCCGGTCGCGTTGAACCTGGCAGGCACGGACGAGGGCGACACCTTGCACGGCAGCAAGCTGGACGACACCATCGACGGCGGCGCCGGCGATGACACGCTCAATGGCTATGACGGCAACGACATGCTGTACGGCGGCGCGGGTTTGGACCGGATCGACGGCGGCGCCGGCGACGACAAGCTGTGGGGAGGCGAAGGCGACGACACACTCGACGGTCGTGGCGGCAACGACCAGCTGTACGGCGACGCCGGCGACGACCGCCTGGCAGGAGGAGAAGGCGACGACCTGCTCGAGGGTGGGGACGGCGACGACAGACTGTCCGGGAACACCGGCAACAACATTCTGCGCGGCGGAGAAGGCAACGACTACCTGCTCAGCGACCTGGCAGCTGGCGCCGACCTGCTCGATGGCGGCGCCGGCAACGACCGGCTGGTCGGCAACGCCGGCAGCGAGTTCATCGGCGGTGCGGGAGACGATTCGATCACCGTCGACTACCGCTTCGGCACGAATGGAGCGACCCGCATCAACGGCGGCGACGGCACGGACAAGATCACCCTGGCCCTGTCCGGCACGCATACCGGAACCAGCACGGTCTCCGGTGGCGCCGGCAGCGACATCTTCATCCTGAGCGGCGCTTCGCATGACCGCATCCCCGACGTCACCATCACGGATTTCACGCCCGGCGCCGGCGGCGACCTGATCGACCTCAGGGCGATCGCCGCCCGCTACGCGACCCGCAACCCCTTCGATGACGGCAGTCTCCGCCTGCTGGCGTCGGGCGCCGACACCCTGCTTCAGCTACGCCACGAGACGAGCGGCAGTTATCTCACCGTGGTGACGCTGGCCGGCGTCACGCCCGCGCAGCTGGTTCAGGCCAATTTCGTCGATGGCTACAATCCGCTCGGCGGGACAATCGGTCTGGTCTGGAGCGGGACGGCCGGCGCGGACATCATGGCCGGCACCTCCTTCGACGATACCCTGCGCGGGCTCGGCGGCGACGACAAGCTGTCCGGCGGCGAGGGCAACGACCTGCTCGAGGGCGGCGATGGCGACGACAGCTTGAGCAGCGGCGGCGGCGAAGACATCCTGCGCGGCGGAGAAGGCAACGACCAGTTGTCGGCCGGCAGCTTCGGCAATGCCCTGCTCGAAGGCGGCGCGGGCAAGGATCTCCTGGTCAGCGGCGGACGCGGCAACGACCGCCTGTTCGGGGGGGCCGGCGACGATACCCTGGTGCTCGAGATGCCGAGCTACGCCAGCGCCGGCCACACCGTCACCCTGTCCGGCGATGCCGGCAACGACACCATCGTCATCAGGGAAGCAGGCCAGCCGATCGACGTGCTCGCCAGCGGCGGAGAAGGCGCCGACATCTTCGAGTTCGGCTACTTCTCGCAGGGCGCGGCGGTGAGGATCCTGGATTTCGGCGCGGGCGACCAGCTCGACCTGCGCAAATTGCTGCCCCAGAATTTCAGCGGCAATCCGTTCCAGGCCGGCTACCTGAAGGCGGCGCAACAAGGCGCCGATGTCACCATCCATGTCGACCGCGATGGCGCCGCCGGCCCCGAGGCCCCCCGGCTGGCGCTCACGCTCGCCAATGTATCGCTCGCTTCCCTGACTTCCGCCAGCTTCACGGGAGGATTCGATCCGCAGGGCGGCACCAGGGGCCTGAACCTGACCGGCACCGCGGGCGCCGACGTCCTGTTCGGCGGCGCGCTCGACGACGTCATCGACGGCGGCGACGGCGCCGACCGCATCGATGGCGGCGCCGGCGACGACCTGCTGATCGGGGGCGACGAGAGCACGCCCGGCATCGGCGACGAGATCTTCGGCGGCGACGGCAGGGATACGCTGCGCGGCGGCGGCGGCAACGACCGTCTGCTCGGCGGCAGCGGCGACGACCTGCTGTATGGTGAGGCGGGCGACGACGTGCTGGAAGGCGGCGCCGGCGACGATCGGCTCGAGGGCGGCGCCGGCAACGACAGCCTGAGCGACGCCGCCGGCGACGACTACCTGAGCGGCGGCGACGGCGACGACCTGCTGGACGGCATGCGGCCCCTGCTGGACCGGCCGGCAGGAAGCACCCTCGACGGGGGCGACGGCAATGACCGGCTGCTGGCCGGCAGCGCGGTCCGGACCGTGCTGGGCGGCCTGGGTGATGACGAAGTAACGGTCGACGCCTCCGGCAGCCCCGCCAACGGGGCGCCGCTGCTAGTCGACATGGGCGGCGGCAACGACCGGCTGATTGTCCGCTCGCTCGCCGTCGATGGCCGTCCGCTGCAGGTGAGCGGCGGCGCCGGCATCGACACTTACGGGTTCGTCTGGGGCGGCAGCAAGTGGCCGCTCCTCACGATCACCGACTTCCAGACCGGCGCCGGCGGCGACGTGGTGGACCTGTACTCGTTCTACAACGGCGATCGCAGCAGCAATCCCTTTGGCGCCTCCGGCCATGCGCGCCTGGTCCAGGAGGGCAGCCACGTCGTGCTCCAGTTCGATGCGGACGGCGCCGCCGGCCCCCAGGCCTGGGCAAGCCGGGTGGTGTTCGAGAACCGCCGCGTGGCCGACTTCACGGCCGCGAATTTCACTGACGCTGCCCGTCCCGTGCTTGACTCCGCCGGACCCGGCCTGGTGTTGAGCGGGACCGCGGCCGGCGACGTGCTGGCGGGCGGGGCGCTCGACGACATCCTGCGCGGCGGCGACGGCGACGACCAGTTGTTCGGCGGTGGCGGCGCCGACCAGCTGCATGGCGACGGGGGCAACGATTACCTGTTCGGGGGCGACGGCAGCGACCGCCTCGAAGGCGGCAGCGGCAACGACGTCCTGAACGGCGAAGCGGGCGACGACGAACTGCTCGGCGGCGCCGGCAACGACACCATGGAAGACCGTTTCGGGAACAACATCCTGCGCGGCGGCGACGGCGACGACCAGATCCATACCGGCGGGAACGGCAGCGACCAGGTGTTCGGCGAGGCCGGGAACGACCTGCTGTTCATCGCAGGCGGCGGCCGCTTCGATGGCGGCGAGGGCGGCGACGCCTTCTTCCTCGCGCTGGACGGCGCCTCGACGGCCACCCTGCAGCTGACCGGGGGCAGCGGGCGCGACTCCTATGAGCTGTCCCGGGCCGCGACCGGCGCCTCGGTGACGATCACCGATTTCGCGGCCGGCGCCGAAGGCGACTTGCTCCGGGTCGACCAGCTGGTCGCGATCCCGTCCGGCAATCCGTTCGCACCGGGCGGCAGCCTGCAATTCGTGCAGCGCGGCGCCGACACCGTCCTGCAGGTCCGCGCGGGCACGGACGGCGCATCTTCCTTCCAGGACGTGCTGACCCTGCGCGACGTCGCCAAGTCCGCGCTGACGCGCGAGAACATCGTGTTCAATTTCGATCCGCAAGGCGGCACTCTCGGACAGAGCACCCGGGGCGGCGATGGTGCCGATCGCTTGACCGGCACCATGCACGAGGACATGCTACGCGGCGGCGCCGGCAACGACGTGCTGAACGGGGGCGGCGGCTATGACGTGCTCGACGGCGGCGACGGTATCGACGCCGCGCTGTTCGGCGGCACGCGCAGCCAGTACAAGGTGGAACGCCTGTCGCCGGACGCCCAGGACATGGTCGTGTCCGACCTGCGCCCCGGCGTCAACGAAGGCAGGGACCGCCTGCTCGGCATCGAGCGCCTGGTATTCGCCGACGGCGCCCTCGCCCTCGACACCGGGCCGGACGGCATCGCCGGCCAGGCCTACCGCATCTACCGCGCCGCCTTCGACCGCTCGGCCGACGAAGGCGGACTGGGATTCTGGATTGCGGCGATGGACCGCGGCAGCAGCCTGACCGAGATTGCCGACAACTTCGTGCGCTCGCAGGAATTCGTCCAGCTGTATGGGGCAGCGCCGAGCAATGCCGAGCTGGTCACCAGGCTGTACCGCAACATCCTCGATCGCGATCCGGAGCAGGCCGGTTACGAGTTCTGGCTCAATGCCCTCGACAGGAAATTGGTCGATGTGCCATCGCTGCTGGCCCAGTTCAGCGAGAGCGCCGAGAACCGCGCGGCGGTGGCCGAGCTGATCGCCAACGGAGTGGCCTACCAGCCCTTCGGCGCTTGAGGATATGCATGTGTTGCGCTGGTGTTGCACAGGCTTTTCCGCACGACGATCGAGCCCACCAGTTCGGAAGGCAGCAGCGAGAAGCTGCTGGGGCGGCCGACGTTGCCGCCGATCGGGTCATCTATCAGCAAGGCTGATGGATCTAAAGCGGGAAAGGCGTGCGCGCAATGGCGCTCTTCAGGGCGGCAAAGCAGGCCGGATCGAGCGCACTGCCCACCGTCTTTTCCATCATGCCCAGCGCCTGCTCCAGCGGGATCGCGCCGCGGTAGGGGCGTTCCGCCGTGATCGCATCGAAGATGTCGGCGGTGGTGATGATGCGGGTTTCGATCGGGATTGCGTCTTCCTTCAAACCGCGCGGATATCCGGTGCCGTCCAGGCGCTCGTGGTGGGCGCCGGCGATGGCAGCCAGTTCGGAAAACGCGCCGATGCGGCCGAGGATGGTCTCGGTATAGGCGGCATGCTGGCGCACCGCCGCCCATTCGTCGCGGTCGAGCGTGCCGGCCTTGTCCAGCACGCTGTTGCTGACGCCCAGCTTGCCAACGTCGTGCAGCAGCGCGCCACGCTTGAGCCAGCGGCGGCGCTGGCTGCTCAAGCCAAGCGATTCGGCGATCATATCGGTGTAGAGCGCCACCCGCGCGCTGTGCCCGCTCGTGTACGGGCTCTTGGCGTCCACGACCTGGCCGAAGGCGGTCGCGATGTCGTCCAGGTAGTCGTCGTCGAGCGCAACTTCGCGTCCCGCCGGTTCGAGCGCGAACACGGCCCGGTCGACCTCCTGCGAGGCCAGCACCTGCCAGAACCTCGGGTCAGCCGCCACCTCCTCGAAGGCGCGTACCAGGCGAGGATCGAACCAGCTGCCGGCACGGCC
Organism: Massilia sp. UBA6681; assembly: GCF_002454935.1. Lineage (NCBI taxonomy): Bacteria > Pseudomonadati > Pseudomonadota > Betaproteobacteria > Burkholderiales > Oxalobacteraceae > Massilia > Massilia sp. UBA6681. The sequence continues at coordinate 15,530 of NZ_DKJX01000065.1, read as the reverse complement.
GCGTGCTTCGCGCAACGCCTGGTCGCGGCCCGCGGCCGTGTGGAATACGTCGATCACCTGGGCCAGCAGCGCGATGCGCGCGTACACGGAAATCGCTTCGCCCGCCAGGCGATCGGGCTTGCCCTTGCCGTCGAAGTGTTCGTCGAGCGAGTAGATGCCGCACGAGACGCCGGTGGGAAAGCGCAGCAGCCGCGCGATTTCCGCGCCGCGCTGGCAGCGGGTGGCAATCAGGTCCTGGGCAATCGCGGGACCGTCGCGCAGGATCGTCATCACGCTGCGGAAGCGCTCGGCCAGGCCCGCCTTCAGGCCCGTATGGCTCAGCACGAAGGACAGCACTTGCGGCAGGCTGTCGCCCACAAGCTTGAAGTCGCGCTTGAAATCCAGGTCGTCGGTCAGGTAGAGCTCACAGATGCGCGCTGCATTGCTGCTGCAGCCGAGGTCTTTCAGCAGCAGGGTGTAGTAGAGCTCCCACAGCTGCTTCTCGGGCAGGCCGGCGGCGCGGCCGATGTGCATGCCGATCCAGCATACGCGCACACAATGGCCCGGCGGCTGGCCTTCGGTGATGTCGAGCGCATAGCTCAGCGAGCCGATCAGTTCGGACAGTTTCATGGCGCTCGGCGCGCGCACTTCGGGCGGGAGGGTGAGGTCCATGGTCGGCTCCGGAACTAGATTCTTCTTGGCAATCAAAATTGATTCTACGCCACATAAAGACGTTTGCCACGAGAATTCGGCGGTGTTACCGATGAATAGGACGGCAATGCAAGGCCCGGGGGTCTGCCATCGTGCTACGAGCTTTTGCACGGCACAGTAGACTGTTCCCGGATTGATCGACGCGCGCCGCCGTTATGCCTTCCTGCGGCGCCCCTGCTCAGAAAGGATGCGACATGACTGCTTCCACCAACGGCGCTTCGGTATCGGTCTGGCTCGACACCGCCGAAGTCCCGGCCTGCCCTCCCCTGTCCGGTGACCTCGATACCGAGGTCTGCGTGATCGGCGCCGGCATCGCCGGCCTCAGCACCGCCTACCTGCTCGCCAGGGAGGGCCGCAGCGTCGCGGTGATCGATGCCCTCGGCATCGGCGCCGGCGAGACCGGGCGCACCACCGCCCACCTGTTCCCGCCGGACGAGTGGTACACCTACATCGAAGACAAGTTCGGCGCCGCCAAGGCGCGCCTGGTGGCGGACAGCCATGCCAGCGCCATCGACCTGGTCGAATCGATCACTGTGCAGGAGAACATCGACTGCGAATTCGAGCGCCTCGACGGCTACCTGTACGCCCTGCCCGGCAACGGCTTCAAGGACCTCGAAAAGGAATACCAGAGCGCCCGGCGCGCCGGCGTGGCGACGGAATTCCTGCCCGGCGTGCCCTGCCTGCCTTTCGATACCGGCCCCGCCGTACGTTACGCCAACCAGGCCCAGTTCCACCCGCTCAAATACCTGGCCGGCCTGGCGCGGGCCATCGAGCGCCTCGGCGGCCGGATCCACGGTTCCACCCACGCGCACCGCGTGCGCGGCGACCAGGAGCAGCAGACTGTCTCCACCGACCACGGCGAGATCCGCGCCCGCCACGTGGTGCTGGCCACCCACACGCCCTTCAACGACCGCGTGGTGATGCACACCAAGCAGGCCGGCTACCGCACCTACGTGGTCGGCATGCGGGTGCCGCGCGGCGCGCTGCCGCGCATCCTGCTGTGGGACACCGGCGACCCGTACTACTACGTGCGCCTGGAAACCCCGGATGCGGCGGCGGACCACGACATCCTGGTGGTCGGCGGCGCCGACCACAAGACCGGCCAGGACGACCATCCCGAGCATCGCTACGACGAGATCGAACGCTGGACCCGCGAGCACTTCCCGATGGCGCAGGCGGTCGCCTACCGCTGGTCGGGCGAGGTGATGGAGCCGTCCGACGGCCTGGCCTACCTCGGCCGCAACCCGATGGACGACGACAACGTCTACCTGATCACGGGCGACTCCGGCAACGGCATGACCCACTGCACCATCGGCGCCATGCTCGTCACCGACCTGATCGGCGGCCGCGAGAATCCGTGGACCGCGCTCTACGACCCTTCGCGTAAACCAGTGCACGGCCTGACCGACTTCGCGCACGAGCAGGCCAATACCATGGCGCGCTACGGCGAATGGCTGACCGGCGGCGACGTCGACTCGGTCCAGGAAATCGCCGCCGGCGAAGGCGCGGTGGTGCGCGACGGCCTGCGCAAGATCGCGGTCTACCGCGACGCCCAGGGTGGCCTGCACGCGGTCTCGGCCAAGTGCACCCACCTCGGCTGCGCCGTGCACTGGAACTCGGCCGAGCGTTCCTGGGACTGCCCCTGCCACGCCTCGCGCTTCGACATCGAGGGCAAGGTGCTGCACGGACCGGCGCCCGAACCGCTGGAAAAGGTCGAACTGGCCGACCAGACCCCGCCGCCGCGCTCGACGCGTGCCGGCACGCACGGCCGCAGTGCGCGTTAAATATCTTTAATACAAAGGGTTGACCGGCTGTCACAGGCCGGCCACCAACTGTCGTTAACGCCGCGCTAACGAAGCGTTGTATTTATCACGCATAAACCGCCCAAGCATTTACATGCCGTGCGGAAACAGGATACTCATCAGTAAAGACCGGTCCCAGCCGGCGGCCCAGGCATGCCCAGCGCATGCCACTATCCTTGCCTGATGAGATGAGACTATCCATGAAACTCGAGAAGATGAAAATCCGCAGCCTGCTGGCCCTGGGTTTCGGGGCCGTGCTGGCCCTGATGCTGGCGCTGGTGGCGGTGGCGCTGTCCACCACCCATACCGCCAACGAGATGACCCACCAGCTGACCCGCGACGGCATCCGCAAGTCGAACCTGCTGCAGGAATGGAAGGCGGTCATCGAGGTCAACGCGGCGCGCACCATTTCTGTCGCCAAGGCGACCGATCCGACGGTGGAACAGTTCTTCCTCGACGCCGTCAACAAGTCTTCCGAGCGCGCCAACCAGCTGCAGAAGGACGTACAGGAAGCGATGGCCAACGATCCGGAAGGCAAGCGCCTGTTCGAGCGCATCGTCGCCAGCCGCGAAGCTTATCGCAAGGCGCGCGCCGAAGCCTTCAGGCAGAAGAAGGAGGGCCAGCTGGAATCGGCCGCGCGCTTCTTCGAGACCGACATGATGCCGAAGGTGAACGACTACGTGGGCAGCCTGGAAGCCATGGTGGCCTACCAGAAGCGCGCGGTGGCCAGCCAGGGCGAAGCCATCGACGCCTACGTCGACACCAGCCGCACGCTGCAGCTCGCGCTGAGCGGCGCCGCGGTCGCCACCGGACTCGCCTTCGCCTTCCTGATCATGCGCGCCATCGCGCGCCCGCTGCAGGGGGCGCTGGACGTGGCCCGGCAGGTCGCGCGCGGCGACCTGTCCGGCCACATCGAGGCCGACGCGCGCAACGAGACCGGCCAGCTGATGGCGGCGCTGAAGGACATGCGCGACAGCCTGCGCGGCATCGTCGGCGAAGTACGGCGCGGCACCGACACCATCGCCAGCGCCTCGCAGCAGATCTCGGGCGGCAACCTGGAACTGTCGGCGCGTACCGAGGAGCAGGCCAGCTCGCTGGAGGAAACCGCGGCCTCGATGGAAGAACTCACCTCGACCGTGCGCCAGAACGCCGACAATGCCCAGCAGGCCAATACCCTGGCGCGCGCGGCTTCGACCAGCGCGGCGCGCGGCGGCGCGACCGTGGGCGAAGTGGTGCGCACCATGGCCGACATCAGCAGTGCCTCGAACAAGATCGGCGAGATCGTCGGCGTCATCGACGGCATCGCCTTCCAGACCAATATCCTGGCGCTGAACGCGGCGGTGGAAGCGGCGCGCGCCGGCGAGCAGGGCCGCGGCTTCGCGGTGGTGGCGTCCGAAGTGCGCGCGCTGGCGCAGCGCTCGGCCACCGCGGCCAAGGAGATCAAGACCCTGATCGGCGACTCGGCCGGCAAGGTCGAGGAAGGCAGCCGCCTGGTGGCGCAGGCCGGCGCCACCATGGAAGAAATCGTGGCCGGCATCGCCGGCGTGTCGACGATCATGGCGGAGATCGCGGCGGCCAGCGGCGAGCAGTCGCTCGGCATCGAGCAGGTCAACCAGGCGGTGACGCAGATGGACCAGGTGACGCAGGAGAATGCGGCCCTGGTCGAGGAAGCGGCCGCCGCATCGGACGCGCTGCGCGAACAGGCGCACGCCCTGTCGCAGCTGGTGTCCACCTTCCGCCTCGACGAGCGCGAAGCCGCAGCGGCGCCGGCCGTAGCGGCACAACCGCGCCGCGTGGCGCAGGCACGGCCCGCCCTCGCCTCCTGAGACAGCGCGTGTAAACGACGACACCAGCCCGCAGGCTGGTGTCGCGCGCGGCCGCAAGGGCCGCATCAGGCGTATTGCGCGAATCGACGCGGATCAGTAGCCGCGGCCGGTGGTGCCGCCGCCGGTGCCGCCGCTGGTGGTGCTGGAGCCACTGGTGGTGGAAGCAGCGCCGCCAGTAGCCGCGCCGGTACCGCCACCAATGGTGCCGCCAGTGGTGCCGCCCGTGCCGCCGGTGCTCCAGCCGGTGCCACTGGTGCCACTGGTGCCACTGGTGCCGGAAGTCCCGGTGCCGGAGGTGCCGGTGGTGCCGGAGGTGCCGCTGGTGGTGCCGCTGGTGCCCATCGAGCTGGTGCCGGTGGTGCCGGTGCTGCCCGACGAACCGCTGGTGCCCATCGAGCTGCCCGAACCCGACGAACCGCTGGTCGAGCTGCGGGTTTCCGGCTCGCTCGAACGACCGGTGCTGGTGCGGCCGGCCTCGACGCCAGAGCTGCTGGAGCCGCTCTGGCTATCGTTCATGCTGCCCGAGCTGCTGGTGCCCATCGCGCCGCTGCTGCCCGACGAACCGCTCTGGTCGCTCATCGAGCTGCCGGTCTGGCCCGCGCTGCTGCTGCCGCTCTTGCTGTGGTGGGCGCCTTTCTTGCTGCGCTTGTGTTTCGAGGTGTCGGTGGTGGCCGCTGCCGACGAGGTGCCGCTGCTCTGGTCGCTCATGCTGCTGCTTCCGCTGGTGCCCGCGCCGCGGGTATTCTGGGTGCCGTCCGACGATTGTGCATGGACGGTGGTGGCGCCGAACATGGCAGCGGCAACGGAAGCGCCCAGCAAGCCTTTCAGTAGCTTATTCAGTTTCATGGTCGATCTCCTCAATTTGTCTTCGGGGCTGAAATGCTCAACAATATCAATAAGATATTGAATTCAGGGTTCCGAGTGTAGAGACGCCGATGTGGGGGAGGCGCACGGTAGCCTCCCGGAAAATACCGAAGGTTATCTAAGGCCGAGCCGGCGCCCCGGCATCGGCAGCCTGGGCCGACAACGTGCCGAGCTGGGTATACAGCGCCAGCACGTTGCTCTTGTCGTCCGGATAGACGCGGTTCGACAGCAGCACGTAGAAGGTGCGCGAGTGCGGGTCGACCCACAGGATGCAGCCGGTGAAGCCGGTATGCCCATACGACCCCACCGGGAAAACGGTGCCGCGCGGGCGCTGCGCGTAAGGCGAGTCGATGTCCATGCCCATGCCGCGCAGGGCCAGCCCGGGCGGCGACTGCACGGTGGTCAACAGGCGCACGCTTTCCCTGCTCAACACGCGCACGCCATCGAGTTCGCCCCCACCCACCAGCATGCGGCCGAAGCGCGCCACGTCGCGCGCGGTGGAGAACACGCCGGCGGAACCGCCCACGCCGCCCATGCGCCGCACGGTCGGGTCGTGCACCACGCCGGCCAGCATCTGGCCCGGAGCCAGGTCCGCATGCAAGGACGCATCCACCGCGTCCGGACCGCGCTGGGTCGGCGCGATGCGCGCCGACGGGGTGCGCGCCAGCGGAAGGTAGCCGGTATCCGCCATGCCGAGCGGCGTGAAAATGCGCTGCTGCGCGAAGCGTTCCAGCGGCATGCCGGCAACACGCTCGACCAGGTGGCCAAGCAGGACGTAATTGATGTCCGAGTAGCGGAACAGGCTCCCCGGCGCATGCGTCGGCGTCTGGGCGCAGGCCAGCGTCAGGGAGGCCTGCTTGCCCTCCCATGCCGGCCTGGCGGGCAGGCCCGCCGGGAGCCCGGACGAATGGGTCAGGAGCTGGCGCACCGTGATCGCTTCCTTGCCGCCGTTGGCGCATTCAGGGAAATAGCGCACCAGCGGCGCTTCGAGGTCGAGCTTGCCCTCCTCGGCCAGCAGCAGCACCGAGGGCGCCGTTGACAGCACCTTGCTCAGCGAAGCGGCATCGAACACGGTATCCAGCGTGACGGGGCTGGCGCCTTCCTCATAGGTATGACGGCCGTAGGCCTTCTCGTAGACCGCGCCGTCGCGCTCCAGGTGGAACACGGCGCCCGGCAGCTTGCGTGCGGCGATGTTGTCCAGGATAGCGCGGTCGATCTCCGCCAGCCGCGAGCCATCCAGCCGCGCTTCAGCCCGCATCGCACTTCCCTGCCCCGGCAGCTGCGCGCAGCCGGCGCCCAGCAGGGCGACGCAGAGAGCGGTGAGGAGAGTCGTGCGGCGGCGTGGCAAGGTCGGGAATCGGGACATGGGCGAGAGGCTGGGGTGTGGGTGGCTCGGTTGTTCGGTCCGATCATAAGGATGGGTTCGCCACGGGTCAATCTTTACAAGCTGCAACTTCTATTCGGCCGCGCACGCCAAATGTCACATCGGCGTATGATAAATGGATGATTCCATTTTCGATTCTCGACCTCTCGCCCATCGTTGAAGGCAGCGATGCGGCAACTTCTTTCCACCGTTCACTAGACCTCGCCCAGCACGGCGAGCGCTGGGGCTACGGGCGTTTCTGGCTGGCCGAACACCACGGCATGCCGGGCATTGCCAGCGCGGCCACTGCGGTGCTGATCGGCCACGTGGCGGCCGGCACCAGGACCATCCGCGTCGGCGCCGGCGGCATCATGCTGCCGAATCACTCGCCGCTGGTGATCGCCGAGCAGTTCGGCACGCTCGAGTCGCTCTATCCGGGTCGTATCGACCTCGGCCTGGGCCGCGCGCCCGGCTCGGACCACACCACCGCGCGCGCCCTGCGCCGCAACCTGGCCTCGGATGCGGACGAGTTCCCGCAGGACGTCGTCGAGCTGATGGACTATTTTGCCGACTCGCCGCGCCGGTCCGTGCGCGCGGTGCCGGGCGCGGGCCTGGACGTGCCGGTCTGGATCCTCGGCTCCAGCCTGTTCGGCGCCCAGCTGGCGGCGGCGCTCGGCCTGCCCTATGCGTTCGCCTCGCACTTCGCGCCGCAGATGATGATGCAGGCCATCGAGATCTACCGTTCGACCTTCCGGCCGTCGAAGCAGCTCGACAAGCCCTACGTGATGCTCGGCTTTAACGTGTTCGCCGCCGACACCGACGCGGAGGCGCAGGTGCTGGCCACCTCGATGCAGCAGGCCTTCGTGAACCTGCGCAGCGGCCGCCCGACCAAGCTGCAGCCGCCCGTGCCGGGCTACCTGGAAAGCCTGGGCACGGCCGAGCGCATGATGCTCGACAGCGTGCTGTCCTGCACCGCGATCGGATCAAAGGCCACGGTGGAAAGCCAGCTGCGCAGCTTCATCGCGCGCACCAAGCCGGACGAGCTGATGATCACCTCGCAGGTCTTCGACCACGCGGCGCGCCTGCGGGCCTACGAGATCACGGCCGAGATCAACAAGAAGGGTTGAGCCGACGGCGCGTCAAGCGTCGCCCGTCCCCGCCTGCAGCATGTCGATCAGCGCCCGCGTCGACCTGACTCTCCCCATGCGCGGGAAGATGTGCTTGCAGGCGAAGTGGTGCGCCTCGGCTTCCATGCTGGTCATCGCATCCTCCGCGAACACCAGCTTGTAATTGCGATCAAAAGCCGCACGCGCCGTCGATTCGACGCCGAAGTTGGTCGCAATACCGCCGAGCACCAGGGTATCGATCGCGCGCCGCCTCAGCAGCTGGTCCAGCTCGGTGCCGTAGAAGGCGCCCCACTGGCGCTTGATGACCACGATATCGCTCGCCTCCACGTCGGCCATCGGCGCCAGCTCCGATGCATCGTAGGGCGGCGCGGCGGCGCCGGGCGGGCGCATCGGGGCGTCGGCCAGCGGCGACGGCAATTCGTTCACCAGCACCCGCACGTACACGATCATCGCGCCGCGGTTGCGCATTTCCTGCGCCAGCAGCACGCAATTGCCGACGGCCTGCTCGGCGGTATAAGGGGCCAGCTCGCGCCTGACATTGCTGTTCTGCAAATCGATCAACACCAGGGCCGTGCGCGCCAGGTTCAGGGATTGTTCGGTCATGGCATCCTCCTGCGTGCAGTATTCACCGCAGTATTCCTGAATTGCGCCCGCTCCGGCGCACAGGGCTACAATGGCCCGAACCCATCCATCTGGAGAAAGCATGCAACGTCGCCAGTTCATCCGCCTTTCATCGCTCGCTGCGGGCGCCGCCCTGTTGTCCGGCTGCGCCGCCATCGCGAACCTGAGCACCGGCCCGCTGATCGCGCGCCACGTCCCCAAGGATTACAGCGGCGTGGTCGCCGTGCGCAAGGATGCGGCATCGCCCCTGGTGGTCCATGCCAGCGGGCTGGCCCTGCGCGAAGAAAAGCAGCCCGTCACCAAGGACACCCGCTTCCTGGTCGGCTCGATGACGAAATGGATCACCGCCGTCACCGTGCTGCGCCTGGCCGACATGGGCACGCTCGACCTCGATGCGCCGATTTCCCGCCACCTGCCCGAACTGCCGGCGGCGAACGGCGCCGTCACCCTGCGCCAGCTGATGTCGAACCGCAGCGGCATTCCGAACGGCCTGCTTGACGCCCTGCGCAAGGACAGGGCGGTCGAAAAGCTCGAGATCGGCCCGGTCGAGGCGGCCCTGCGCTTCGGCGCCGGCGCCCCCAGCGCGGCCCCGGGCGAGAAATGGGATTATTCGTTCACCAACTGGATCCTGGTCGCGGCGGTCGTCGAACGCGCCCGCAAGGAGCCGTTCACGGAAACCGTGGAGGAACTGGTGCTGGCGCCGAGCGGCGTGAAGGACACCAGTTTCGCCGCCACCGGCTACGAGGACGAGGTGGGCATGGCCGTCGCCTATAACGCCGAAGGCCAGCGCAAGACCTCGTCCGTGCCGCCGATGATCGCGGCCAGCGGCACCCTGTACAGCACCGCGGGCGACCTGGTCGCGATCGCGGACACGGTCTACCGCGGCAAGCTGCTGTCGGACAAGGCGCGCAAGGCGCTGTCCACCGTGGTGGTGCCGGCGGAAGACTATGCGCTGGGTGGGAAGGTGAAAACCGTGAGCACGAAAAACGGCGCCCGCTCCCTTGCGTGGGAAGCGGGCGCCATCGGGGCCTACAAGACGCTGCTGGCCTACGACCCGGCGGACGGCCGGGTCGTGGTCCTGCTGAACAATACCGACATGCCGCAATCGGAACAGGCGAGGATCGCCACTGCGCTGTTCCAGGACATGTAACGCTTAGAGCGCCCAACAATTCCCCCTATGGCTGCGTTGCAGCGTCTCGCCGTACTAGCGTACTGTCTTCGACGCTGCGCCTTGCCCTAGGGGTTTTGTTAGGCGCTCTTTACTGAATCGGCTTGCCGTCCACATCGATCTTGCGGACCTCGCCGATGTTCAGCGCTCGGATGCCCGGCTCGATCTTGCTCAGGTCACCGACCACCACCCACACCAGGCGGTCCGGCGTGAAGCTGCGCGCCGCTAGTGCATTGGCCTGCTCCGGGGACAGCGACAAGACCTTCTGGGTGTAGGTGTTGTAGTAGTCTTCCGGCAGGCCGTACTGCACGATGTTGGTATAGGCGCTGGTCAGCTGGCCGGCCGTCTCGAAGCCGCCCGGCAGGCCGAGGGTGTTGTTGTCGACCGCGGCCTTGAGCTCTTCCACCGTGATCGGCTTGCCGCCGGCGATGTCGCGGTACTCGCGCACCAGTTCCTGCATCGCTTCACGGGTCTTGTCGGTCTGCACCGGCGAGACGCTCATGAACGCACGCTGGCCGATCGCCGGCTGCAGCGAGCTGCGCACGCCATAGGACCAGTGCTTGTCTTCGCGCAGGTTCATGTTGATGCGCGAATTGAAGGAGCCGCCGAACAGGTGGTTGACGATTTCCAGCGGCAGCGCGTCCTCGTGCTTGCGCGGCACGGCCAGCTGGGCGCCGACGATCACGCTCTGCAGCGCGCCCGGACGGTCGACCAGGTAGACCACGTTCTTGCCAGGTGCGGCGACTTCGTTCAGCACCTTCTTCGGCACCTCGCCCGCCTTCCAACCGGCGAAGGCTTTCTCCAGCATCGGCTTGACCTCGGCCAGCGTGGTGTCGCCCACCACCAGCAGGGTGGCGTTGTTCGGCTTGAACCAGGTGGCGTGGTACTTGACCAGGTCGTCGCGGGTCATGCGCTTGACCGCTTCTTCGGTGCCGGTGCCGGTGAAGGGCTTGGCATACGGGTGGTCCTGGCCGTACAGGATGCTCGGCAGCACGCGCATCGCCATCGTCTGCGGCACGGTCTTCTCGCGTGCGATCGCGGCCAGGCGGTCCTTCTGCAGGCGCTCGAACTCGTTCTGCGGGAAGGACGGATTCAGCACCAGGTCCGCGTACAAGCTCAGCGCCTGCGGCATGGTGGCCTTGAGCGTGTTCATGTACACGATGCCGCTGTCCAGGTTGGCGCCGGCGCCGAAGTTCGTGCCCAGGCTCTCGAAGGCTTCGCCGATCTCGAGCGACTTGCGGGTTTTGGTGCCCTCTTCGAGCATGCGCATGGCCAGGCTGGCGACGCCCGGCTTGTCCGCCGCGTCCGAGGCATAACCGCTGTCCACCAGCATCTGGAAGTTCACCACCGGCGCGTCATGGCGCTCTGCCAGCACGATCTTCAGGCCGTTCGACAGGGTGGCCTTCTGCATTTCCGGCAGCTTCAGTGCCATCGGCTTGCCGATGGCCGGCTCCTTGCTGCGGTCCACGCCCGGCGCGCCCGCGGCCAGGCCGGTCGGGTAGGGATCGACCTGCAGGACGAAGTCGCCGGTGCTGAGCCAGTCGTTCATGGCCTTCTTCACGCTTGCCGGGGTGGCGGCCTTGATGCGTTCCAGGTAAACCTTGTAGCAGTCCGGATTGCCGGTATAGGTCTGGCACGAGGCCAGCAGGTCGCTCTTGCCGCCGAAGCCGCCGACCCGCTCGATCATGCGGGTGTACTGGGCCAGGATGGTGGTCTTGGCCAGGCGCAGTTCGCTTTCCGTCGGACCGTTCTTCATCAGGGCCTGCAGTTCCTCGTCGGCGATGCGCTCCATCTTCGCCACGTCGGCGCCCGGACGCGCGGTCAGGGTAATGTCGAACTGGCCGCCGATTTCCGAGGCGTCGTCGCTGGCGGATGCGCTGGTGGCCAGCTGGTCCTTGTAGACCAGGCGCTTGTACAGGCGCGAAGTCTTGCCGCCACCCAGCACCAGGGCCGCCAGGTCGAGCTGCGCTTCTTCCGGCGTGTGCGCGCCCGGCACGTTCCAGGTACGGTAGATGCGCGTCTGCGTCACGCGGTCCTGCGCCACCGTGCGGTGGGTGCCGGTGCGCTTGGCGATCCAGGCCTGGTGCTTGGCCAGCGGCGGGCCCGGCGGAATGTGGCCGTAGTACTGTTCGACCTTCTGGCGCGCCACTTCCGGGCTGATGTCGCCGGACAGCACCAGCACCGTGTTGTTCGGGCCGTAGTTGGTCTTGAACCAGTCCTGCACGTCGGTCATCGAGGCCGCGTCCAGGTCTTCCATCTTGCCGATCACGGTCCAGGAATACGGGTGGCCGACCGGGTAGGTATTGGTCACCAGCAGTTCGTAGGCCAGGCCGTAGGGCTGGTTCTCGCGCTGGCGCTTCTCGTTCTGCACGACGCCGCGCTGCAGGTCGAGCGTCTTCTTGTCGACGGTGCCGAGCAGGTGGCCCATGCGGTCGCTTTCGGCGAACAGCGCATAGTCCAGCATCGAGGTCGGCACGTTCTGGAAGTAGTTGGTGCGGTCCTGGTTGGTGGTGCCGTTCAGGTCGGTCGCACCGATGCCCTGCAGCGCGCTCAGGTAGGTCTTCTTGAAGTTGTCGCTGCCGCCGAACATCAGGTGTTCGAACAGGTGCGCGAAGCCGGTCTTGCCCGGCTTTTCATTCTTGGACCCGACGTGGTACCAGGTGTTGATCGCCACCACCGGGGTCTTGCGGTCCTCGTGGACCAACACCGTCAGCCCGTTCTTCAGGGTGAACTTGGTGTACTTGATGTCGGGGATCGGGATGTCGGGCGTGCTGGCCGCGGACTTGCCTGGGGCCGGGGCTGCCTGGGCGGCGGATACGCCAGTGGCCAGCGCGAGCGCGACGGCCATCTGGAGAGTGCGACGAACGGATACTGCCATTGCTACTCCTCCAAAGGAAACGGCGGGTTGCCGATCCTTGCATTCTAGGCAGCTTTTGTTATTGCAACAAAGAACTAATTGCGCATGGAGGAGGAATCCATGCGCGGTGCATCACACTGTGGGATGTTTACTGCGGCACGATCCGCAGCAGGCTGCCCTTGGCCTCGTCGGTGATCGCGTACAGGTGCCCGTCCGGCCCCTGGCGCACGTCGCGCACGCGCTTGCCGATGTCCAGGCGCTCCTGCTTGACCACCTTGCCCTGGGCATCGAAGGCCACGCGCCGGATGTCCTCGGTGGCCAGTCCGCCCGAGAACAGGCTGCCGCGCCAGGCCGGGAAGGCCGAGCCGGTATACCACGTCAGTCCCGAGGCCCCGGTCGACGGCGTCCACACGACCAGCGGATTCACCATGCCCGCGAGCACGCGCTTGCCGATCGGTTCGCGCGTCTTGTAGTCCAGGCCATAGCTTTGCAGCGGCCAGCCGTAGTTCTTGCCTCCTTCGATCAGGTTGATCTCGTCGCCGCCGCGCGGGCCATGCTCGCTGGCCCACACCCGGCCCTGCGGGTCGACGGTCATGCCCTGGATGTTGCGGTGGCCGATGCTCCACAGCTCGGGCAGCGCGCCCTTCTGCGCGGCCAGCGGATTGTTGGGCGCCGCCTGGCCCTCGCTCGTCAGGCGCAGGATCGAACCATTGTGGCTGCCCACGTTCTGGGCCTGGTCGCGCGCCAGCATGTTGCCGACGCGCGCGGGCGGGTTGCCGCCGTCGCCGATGCTCATCAGGATCGTGCCGTCCTTCAGGAACACGATGCGCGAGCCGAAGTGCTGGCCGCCGCGCTTGGTGGGCGAGGCCTTGAAGACCGTCTTGATGGCGTGGACGCGCTTGCCGTCGAAGACACCCTGCACCAGTGCCGTCGAATTCGCGTCCGCGGTGCCGCTGGCCATGGTCATGTAGATGCGCGGGTTCGGACCCTTGTCGAGCGGGTGCACGGCGATGTCAAGCAGGCCGCCCTGCCCTTCCGTGAACAGCGCGGGCAGGCCTTCGACCGGGATGGCCTGGACACGCTTGCCGTCCACCAGGTGCAGCGTGCCCTTCTTGCCGGTGACCAGCATGCGGCCGTCGGCCAGCCAGGCCATGCCCCATGGCTGCGGCAGGCTGTCCACCACGGTCTCGACTTTCCAGCCCTTGGCGGCCGGCGGCTCCGCCACCGGTTCGACTTCCTGCGCCACGCTACTCGAGCACGCCAAGGTGATCAGGGTGGCAACGGACACGGCACAACCTTGATAAGTCGTCATTGAAATATCTCCCGGGATTGGTCAAAGCATTAATAAAGTGGCCTTTTTACCGCATTTTCCTGCATTTTCTCTGCACGTTTAACACAAGAGGCGTAGAATTTACGTTTGAGAGAAACTCACCATAAGGATCTCCCACGATGATGCAACGCCGCGCATTCCTGAAGTCCTCCCTCCTCCTCGCAGCACCCACCCTCAGCATCCCAGCTCTTGCCAAAACGGCACAACCCGCCACCGGCGAACGTGTCCTGCGTCTGTATAACACGCATACCGGCGAAAAGCTGAAGAGCACCTTCTGGGCCGAGGGCGAGTTCATCCCCGATGCGATGAAGGACATCAACAAGGTGCTGCGCGACCATCGCAACAACAAGGTCGCCCAGATGGACCCGGAACTCCTGCTGCTGCTCACTCAGCTCAACGACAAGCTGGAGAACAACCGTGAACTGCACATCATTTCCGGCTACCGCTCGCCGGAGTCGAATGCCAAGCTGCACGCCGCCAGCGGTGGCGTCGCCAAGCGCAGCCTGCACATGGATGCCAAGGCGATCGACATCCGCCTGCCGGGCAAGGACCTGAAGATGCTGCACAAGGCGGCCATGTCCCTCAAGGGCGGCGGCGTCGGCTACTACGCCAGCTCGCAGTTCGTCCACATGGACACCGGCCGCGTCCGTTACTGGTAAGGCCATGACGCGGCTCCTGGTCCGCGTCGTCCTCGGCCTGGCCGTCCTGGCCGGGCACCAGGCTGCCCACGCACAAGCTGCCGGGCAGCCCGCGACCGTCAAGGTGCAATCCACCCGCGACCCGGTCGATAAATCCTACAGAAAAATGATCAAGGGCATGGAACGCTTCGAACGCGAGCGTGCCCTCGCGCCCACGGCGCCGCTGCGCTTCCAGCTGCTGCCGCGCCTGCCGACCGTCGACATGACGGGCATCAGCCTGCGCATCGCGGGCGATACGCTCAGCGTACCGGTCGAGGTGGCGCCGGACAACAGCTTCGTCCTGCCGCGTAACGAGACCGCGCTGCGCGAGGACGCGGCCGTGGTCGCCAACCGCAAGACCACCAGCATGACCTGGCGCGCGCAGATCGTCACGCCCGGCCTGCCCGCCGGCACGCGGCGCCTGGGCGACATGCGCCTGGAATGCCTGGTGGGTGTCGAAGCAGGACTGGTGTCCAACAGCTCTCCGCTGTTCGGCTGGATCTCCAACGCCCTGACTACGCCCGAACAGGTGTGCAACAGCCCGAATGGCAATTACCTGTTCTTCGCCGAGCGGCCGGTGTTTTCGGTGCGCCTGCGCGCCGTGAATGGGGCACATGAGCGGGTCGAGACCCTGCCCTTCGACATGCTGTATGCGGGTGGGGAGCAGAGCAAGGCCGACTTGCAGTACTGCGACTGCCAGGTCATGCTGGACCGCACCTTCTATGCGCCGATCTGGGACAAGTCCTGGCCGGACGATACGCTGGTGGAGTTCGAGTACATGGAGGATGCGCCATGAAGCGGGCCCTGTTCGCGGCGCTCCTGCTGGCCGGCTGCGCCACCACGCCGGCGCCGCCCGGCACCCAGGTGGCGGCCGAACGCCTGCAGCAGGCCGTCGTTCCGGGAACGACCACCAAGGCGCAACTGCTGGCGGCTTTCGGCCCGACGAAAAGCGTTGTGTTCGACAGCGGCTATGAAACCTGGGTCTACCAGTCGCCTGCAGGGAATGGACGATTCAGTGAGTTCGTCGTGCTCATCAATCCGGCAGGGGTCGTCACCAGGACCCGCACGCGCCCGCCGGGCTAGGCGCCCTGCTGCTAGCAAAAACGTGCACAAAAGTGTGCAGCGTTCTCTTCCTGCCCCGAACCGTCTTGTTGACCGAGCTCGTGCCTGGCAGGCGTGACTTTCCCGCCTCCCGCCGGCACCTG
>NZ_DKJX01000058.1:0-5671 GCF_002454935.1 Massilia sp. UBA6681 | reverse complement strand
CCTCGGCGTGCGCGCCGACACCGTGGCCTCCGGGGAAGAATGCCTGGCCGCGCTGGCGCAGGCCGAGGAGGCCGGCCTGCCGTATGGTGTGGTCCTGATGGACTACCTGATGCCAGGCCTGGACGGCGTCGAGACGATCCGCCGCATCCGCCAGGGCGGGCGCGGCGCCGGCGACACCCCGCCCCCGGCCATCCTGATGGTCTCGGTGTGCACCCGCGACACCGTGCCGGAACAGGAAGGCGAGCTGCCGGTCGACGCCTTCCTGCACAAGCCGGTCGGCCCCGCCCTGCTGCACCACAGCCTGCTGCAGGCGCTGCACCCGCAGCGCGGCCTGCCGGATGCGGGCGCCGTGGCCGCACCGGGCATCCCTTCGCTGGCCGAACTCCCGCGCCTGGACGGCGCCCGCATCCTGCTGGCCGAGGACAATGCCAATAACCGCGAGGTGGCCCTGGACTTCATGGCCGCGGCGCGCATGCAGGTGGACGTCGCCTTCAATGGCGTGGATGCGGTGCGCATGGCCTTGGCGGCCGACTACGACCTGGTGCTGATGGACATCCAGATGCCGGGGCTCGACGGCCTGGACGCCACCCGCGCAATCCGCAAGGACCCGCGCATGCGCGACCTGCCGATCGTGGCGATGACCGCACACGCCCTGCCCGGCGACCGCGTAAAGAGCCTGGAAGCCGGTATGAACGAGCACGTCACCAAGCCGATCGATCCCGACCTGCTGTTCTGCACCCTGCTCAAATGGATCGATCCG
Source organism: Massilia sp. UBA6681 (assembly GCF_002454935.1). Taxonomy (NCBI): domain Bacteria; kingdom Pseudomonadati; phylum Pseudomonadota; class Betaproteobacteria; order Burkholderiales; family Oxalobacteraceae; genus Massilia; species Massilia sp. UBA6681. The sequence continues at coordinate 4,911 of NZ_DKJX01000058.1, read as the reverse complement.
GCGCGCCTGGCCGGCCGGCCGCTGCCGGTCGGGGCTGCCGCGCAGGCCGGGCTGGAAGCGGCCGAGCGCGCGGCGGCGCTGGCGCCGCTGCCCGCAGTGCCCGGCCTGGACTGGCGTCAGGCGCTCGACAAGGTCGATGGCCAGCGCAGCCGCCTGGAAAAGCGCGCCAGCAGCTTCGTGCGCGAATACGCCGATGCCCCGCGCATGCTGCGCGAAGCGCTGGGCGCCAGCGATCACCAGGGCCTGCAGTCGCTCGCGCACAACCTGAAGTCGAGCGCCGCCTATGTCGGCGCCTTCGAGCTGGCGTCCGCCGCGCATCGCCTCGAGCAGGACCTGCGCAGCGGCCAGGCCGGGCGCCTCGCGGTCCAGGTCCCGGGCCTGGAGAGCGCGGCGGAAACCGTGCTGGCGGCCCTGGCCCGGCTGGCCGAGGCCGCGCAGCCGAAGGCGGCCGATCCGGCCAGGCCGCCGGCCACGCCGGCGCTGGCCGCGCTGGTGCTGCGCCTGCGCCTGCTGCTGGAAGCCGACGACGCCCGCGCCGAGGACGCGCTGGGCGAACTCGAGCTACTCCTCACTGGCGGCGTCCACGGCGACACCCTGGCCAAACTGCGGCGGGCGGTGGAAGACCTGGAATACGAGGCGGCCCTGGCGCCGCTGGCGCAACTGCTTGCCGGCCTTGAACTGAACATGGAGGACGCGACATGAACGGCGTGGAGATGCAGAAGGTACTGGTCGCCGACGACGACGCGGTCAACCGCGACGTGCTGGGCGAGCTCCTCAAGCCCGAGTACACCGTGCTGCTCGCGAAAAACGGCGCCCAGACCCTGGAGCGCGCGATCCGCCACCTGCCCGACCTGATCCTGCTCGACGTCCTGATGCCGGACATGGACGGCTACGAGGTGCTGCGCCGGCTGCGCGCCGACCCGCTGACCGAGCACATCGCCGTGATCTTCATCTCCGGCCTGGACCGGCCGGAAGACGAAGCCAACGGCCTGAAGATGGGCGCCGCGGACTACATCACCAAGCCTTTCAACCAGACCGTGGTCATGGCGCGCGTGGCCCTGCACCTGCAGGTGGTGCGCCAGCGCAGGATGCTGGAGCGGCTCGCGAACATCGACGGCCTGACCGAACTGGCCAACCGGCGCCGCTTCGACGAGGTCTTCGCGCTCGAATGGCAGCGTGCGCGCAGGTCCGGCCGGCCGCTTTCCCTGGCCCTGCTCGACGTCGACGCCTTCAAGCAGTACAACGACCGCTACGGCCACCCGGCCGGCGACCGTGCGCTGCGCGCCGTGGCGCGGCTGGCTGCCGCTGCGACGCGCCGGCCGGCCGACCTGGCGGCGCGTTACGGCGGCGAGGAGCTGGTCCTGCTGCTGCCCGAAACCGGCGCGGCCGAGGCATGCCAGCTGGTGTCGCAGATGCTGCTTGCCGTGGCCGCCCTGTCGATCGCACACGAAACGTCCGGCGTGGCGCCGGTGCTGACCGCCAGCGCCGGCGGCGCCACCCTCGAGCCCAGTGGCACCGAGACCGCCTCTAGCCTGTTCGACGCCGCCGACGCCGAGCTGTACCGCGCAAAGCAGGCCGGCCGCAACCGCGTGGTCTGGCGCGAGGCCGCACCCGGCGGCGTGCAGTACCCGCACCGTCGCCACCCGCTGTAAGGCCGCTTAACAACAATCTCTGCTTGACCCTTCGCACGTTCATCTTCATGCAAGCTGCATACCGCACACTCATCTTCCTGCTGGCGCTATTGCTCTCTACATTGGCGGCGCTCCCCGCGAACGCGGCCACGGTGCTGCTCACGCGCGACCTCGCGCGCGCCGAGGCCTGGCCGGCGCTCACCATCCTGCGCGATCCCGGCGGCAAACTGAGCGCTGCGGACGCGCTGGCGCGCGGCAAGGAGTTCGACGCGCCGCGCACCGCCTACGGCACCCTCGGGATGCAGCCCGGCGCGACCTGGGTGCGCATCCCGCTAATGGTCGCGCCGGACGCTGCCGATGGCTGGGTCATCCAGGTCGACTTCGCCCTGCTGGACGAGGTCGACGTCCACCTGGCGGGGCCGCAGGGATTTCGCCACGTGGCCAGCATGGGCCGGATGCAGCAAGCCGCCGGCGACAGCCTGAAGGGCCGGGTCCCGAGCGCGGTGCTGCGCCTGGCTCCCGGAAACGAATACACCGTACTGCTGCGGGTCGTCTCGCAAGGCCCGAAGATCCTGCCGATCAGCTTCATGCAGCCGCATGCCATGTTGTCCGACGCGCTCGGCGAGCAGATCCTGCAGGGCTTGCTGCACGGGCTGCGCATCACCCTGTTCCTGTATGCCATCGCCCAGTGGCTGTCGCTGCGCGAGCCCCTGTTCGGCAAGTACGCCCTGCAGGCGGGCGGCGTGACCGTCTATTCGGCGTGCTGGTTCGGCACCGCCGGCCAGTACCTCTGGCCCGGGAACGCCTGGATGCTGGAGCACGGGGCCGGCATCGCGTCCATCCTCGCATCCTGCGGCGCCTACCTGTTCGTCGAGCAGTCGCTGGCCCGCCCCGGACAGGACCGCATCTTCAGCCGGCTGATGAAAACGCTCGCCGGCCTGTGCCTGGTCACTGCCGCCGGCTTCGCACTGGGCCTGATCGACCATGAACGCCTGGTCCTGATCGTCGGCACCCTCGGCATCCTGCCGATGCTGTGCGGCCTCCCCGGCGCCCTGCGCCGCGCCCGCGCCGGGGACCCGGTCGGCGACTACTTCCTGGTCGGCTGGGGCGTCGCCTTCGTGGCCGCCTTCGTCACCGCGCAGCTCATCAACGGCAAGCTGCCGGCCAACTTCTGGACCATGCACGCCCTGGTGTTCGGCAGCACCTTCGACATGCTGGTGTTCATGCGCATCCTCGGCCTGCGCACCAAGGCCATGCAGACCGCGATGCTGCGCGCCGAGGAAAGCACCCGCATGAAGTCGGAGTTCCTGGCCAACATGAGCCACGAAATCCGCACCCCCATGAACGCCATCATCGGCATGAGCCGCCTGGCTCTGTTGCGCGACCCTTCCCCGGCCCTGCGCAACTACCTGGACAAGATCCTGGGCGCGAGCGAGCACCTGATGGGCATCATCAACGACATCCTCGACTTCTCGCGCATCGAGGCCGGCAAGCTGGCGATCGAAAAGGTCCCCTTCGCGCTCGACGACATGCTCGACCAGCTGGCCAGCCTGACCGACGTGAAACTGGAGTCCAAGGGCATCGAGCTGGTGTTCCGGGTCGGCCCCGGGGTGCCGCAGCAGCTGGTGGGCGACCCGCTGCGCCTGGGCCAGGTCCTGATCAACCTGGCCGGCAACGCGGTGAAATTCACCGAACGCGGCGAGGTCGTGGTGGGGGTCGAGGTCTTGAAAAGCGACGCGCAGGGCGTGACCCTGGCATTTTCCGTCACCGATACCGGCATCGGCATGACGCCGGAACAAACCATGCGCCTGTTCCAGTCCTTCAGCCAGGCCGACAGCTCGACCACCCGCAAGTACGGCGGCACCGGCCTGGGCCTGTCGATCTCGCGCCGGCTGGTCGAGCTGATGGGCGGCGAGATCACGGTCAGCAGCACGCCGCAGGTCGGCAGCTGCTTCCGCTTCACGGTGCCCCTAGGCCTGCCCGCGGACCCGGCAGGAACGAACGCGCCGCGCCCGGTCCTGCTGCCGGACATGCGCGCCCTGGTGGTGGACGACAGCGCCAGCGCACGCTCCGCCCTGGCCGAGATGCTCGGCGCCCTCGGCGTGCGCGCCGACACCGCGGCGTCGGGCGAGGAAGCACTGGCCCTGCTGGCGCGCGCCGCGCAGGACGACCGGGCCTACCGTGTCGTGCTGATGGACTACCGCATGCCGGGGCTGGACGGGGTCGAGACCATCCGCCGCATGCGCACGGATGCGCCGTCCGCGCAACTGCCGGCGATCCTGGTGATCTCGGCCACTACCCGCGAAGCGGTCATGGAGGAACAGGGCGCCCTGCCGGTCGACGCCTTCCTCCACAAGCCGGTCGGACCTGCGCTGCTGTACCACAGCCTGCTGCAGGTGCTGGATCCGCAGCCTGGAGCCGGCCCGGTCCAGGGCCGGACGCAGGTCATGTCCGAGCTGCCGCGCCTGGACGGCGCACGCATCCTGCTGGCCGAGGACAATGCCAACAACCGCGAGGTCGCGCTCGACTTCATGGCCGCTGCACGCATGCAGGTGGATGTCGCCTTCAACGGCGTCGACGCCGTACGCATGGCGCTGGCGGGTGACTATGACCTGGTGCTGATGGACATCCAGATGCCCGGGATGGACGGCCTGGGCGCCGCGCGCGAGATCCGCAGCCATGCGCGCCTGCGCGAGCTGCCGATCGTGGCCATGACCGCGCATGCGCTGCCGAGCGACCGCGCGCTGAGCCGCTCGGCCGGCATGAACGACCACGTCACCAAGCCGATCGACCCGGACCTGCTGTTCTGCACCCTGCTGAAGTGGATCGATCCGGTCCGTCTGCAGGGCCGGCCGCTGCCCCTTCCGTGCGCCCTTGCACCCTTGCCGCCCCACATGCCACTGACGGAACCGGCCTTGCCGGCCCTGCCCGGCATCGACTGGCGCCTGGCGCTGGAAAGCGTCGGGGGCAGCCGCAGCCGCCTGCAGAAACGGGCCGGCAGCTTCGTGCGCGAATACGGCACGGCGCCTGCCATCCTGCGCGAATCGCTGGAGCTGGGCGACTACCCGCGCCTGCAGTCGCTGGCGCACAACCTCAAGTCGGGCGCGGCCTATGTGGGCGCGCTCGACCTGGCCGGTAGCGCCAGCCGCCTGGAACAGGACCTGCGCAGCGGCCAGCTCGAGCGCCTCGGGGTGCAGGTGCCGGCACTGGTGGCCGCGACCGAAGCGGTGCTGGCCGGCCTGGCCCGGGTGGCGTCGGCCGCCCTGCCCGGGCCCGCCGG
>NZ_DKJX01000125.1:10214-13125 GCF_002454935.1 Massilia sp. UBA6681 | reverse complement strand
GGCGCGCTGGGCGGCAACGTCGCCCTGTTCCGCCAGCCGCGCGGACGCGACCTGCTGCGCCGCGCCGCGCCGCTCGACGACTGGTGCGCGCTGCGCGCCCGCCACGGCGTCTGGCCCTATGGCCGCACCCTGGACGGCCCGCCGGCGCCGCTGGCCACCGTCGAGCGCCGGCAGGGCATCAACTTCGCCTCGCAGGATTACCTGTCGCTGTCCGCCCACCCGGCCGTCATCGACGCGGCCATGCGCGTGATGGCCGAATGCGGGCCGCACAGCGCCGGCTCGGCCATCCTGCTCGGCAACAGCCGCTATTCGGGTGCGCTGGAGGAGGCGATCGGCCAGCTGCTGGACTGCAGCCAAGTCGTGCTGTTCCCGACCGGCTGGGGCGCGGCCTTCGGCGCCGTGACCGCCCTGGTGCACGGCAGCGACCACGTGCTGATCGACGCCCTGGCCCATGCCTCGCTGCGCCAGGGCGCGCACGCGGCCACCCGCAACGTCGCCGCGTTCCGCCACAACGACTGCGACCACCTGCGCGAACTGCTGGCCAGCCTGCGCGCGGTGGATGCCAACGGTGCGATCCTGGTCATCACCGAAGGCCTGTTCAGCATGGATGCGGACAGTCCCGACCTGCCGCTGATGCAGTACCTGTGCCGCGAGTACGGCGCCACCCTGCTGGTGGACGTGGCGCACGACCTCGGGGCGGTGGGGCCGGGCGGTACCGGCGTGATCGGCGCCCAGGGAATGCTGGGCAAGATCGACATCGTGATGGGCGCCTTTTCCAAGACCTTCGCCTCGAACGGCGGCTTCGTGGCCTGCCTTGAACCCAGCGTGCGGCGCCAGCTGCAGCTGTTCGCGGGACCGCACATGTTCTCCAACGCGCTGTCGCCGGTGCAGGCCGCCACCGTGCTGGAGTGCCTGCGCATCGCGACCGGCGAGGAAGGCGAGCGCCTGCGCGCCGACCTGATGCGCAACGCGGTCGAGCTGCGCGCCCTGTTGCAGGAGGAGGGCTTGCGCTGCCTGGGCAACCCGTCGCCGATCGTCCCGCTGTTGCTGGGCCCCGAATCCGCCACGCGGGTCGCCGGCATGCTGCTGGCGCGCCGGCAGGTGTTCGTCAACCCGATGGAATTCCCTGGCGTGCCCCTGGGCGCGGCGCGCCTGCGCCTGCAATTGATGGCCCGGCATACGCCGGCCCAGATCCGTACCGCCGCGCGCCAGCTGGCCGAGGCGGTACGGCGCGCCCTGGCGGCGCCGCGGCCGCTGCTGCAGCCGTCCACGCAGGCCTGAAGCAGGGCGGGTGCGCGCATGGGTGCGTGAGCCAAGGACGGCGGGGTAAAATAACTCCTTTACCTTTCTTGCATCCAGACATGACCGTCCGCACCCGTTTTGCACCCAGCCCGACCGGCTACCTCCACCTGGGCGGCGCCCGCACCGCGCTGTATTCCTGGGCCTATGCACGCCACTTCGGCGGCACCTTTATCCTGCGCATCGAAGACACCGACCTCGAACGCTCGACGCCGGAAGCCGTGCAGGCGATCCTGGACGGCATGCAGTGGCTCGGCCTGTCGCACGACGAAGGCCCGTTCTACCAGATGCAGCGCATGGACCGCTACCGCGAGGTGGTGGCCTCGATGCTGGAGCAGGGCACTGCCTACCTGTGCTACTGCTCGCCGGAAGAAGTCGAGGCGATGCGCGAGCGCATGCGCGCAGCCGGCGAGAAGCCGCGCTACGACGGCACCTGGCGTCCGGAGCCGGGCAAGACCCTGCCGCCGGTCCCTGAAGGCGTCAAGCCGGTAGTGCGCTTCAAGAATCCGCTCGATGGCGAAGTCACCTGGAACGACGTGGTCAAGGGCCCGATCACCATCGCCAACAAGGAGCTCGACGACCTGATCATCGCGCGCCCGGACGGCACCCCGACCTACAACTTCTGCGTGTCGGTGGATGACTGGGACATGAAGATCACCCACGTGCTGCGCGGCGACGACCACGTGAACAACACGCCGCGCCAGATCAACATCTTGCGCGCGCTCGGCGCCGAGCTGCCGCAGTACGGCCACCTGCCGATGATCCTGGGCGCGGACGGCCAGAAGCTGTCCAAGCGCCACGGCGCGGTCAGCGTCATGCAGTATCCCGAGCAGGGCTACCTGCCGGAAGCGATGCTCAACTACCTGGCGCGCCTGGGCTGGAGCCACGGCGACGACGAGATCTTCTCGATGGAGCAGTTCACCGAGTGGTTCAACCTCGAGCACCTGACCGCGTCGGCGGCCCAGTTCAATCCGGAGAAGCTGGCCTGGCTGAACAACCATTACATCAAGCAGGCCGACAACGAGCGCCTGGCCGGCCTGGCCCGTCCTGTGCTGGAGCGCGAAGGCGCGCAATTCGAGAACGCACCGGCGCTGCCGACCGTGATCGCGCTGGTGAAGGACCGCAGCAATACCATCAACGAGCTGGCCGATACCGCCATGTTGTTCTACCGTGAGCCGCAGCCCGATGCCGCGCTGCTGGCCCAGCACCTGACCGACGCGGTGCGCCCGGCGCTGGCCGCTTTCGCGGAGCGCTGCAAGGATGTGGAATGGAACAAGGCTGCGATCGCCGCCATGTTCAAGGAAGTGCTGGGCGCGCACGGCCTGAAGATGCCGCAGATCGCCATGCCGCTGCGCCTGATCGTCACCGGCCAGCTGCAGACGCCGGCCATCGATGCGGTGCTGGAACTGTTCGGCCGCGACGTGGTGTTAACCCGTATCGCAAAGTACCTCTAAATTCTTTTTTTGCGGAGCGCGCATTTTCTCGAAATGGGTATTTGCGAAATGCAAGGCGCTCCGCTATAATGCTCGCACTTCAGCAGCACACGGTAGCAAACAGGCAGGTCGAAGTAGTTTGCGACAATGTGAAAAGAGGGGGTATAGCTCAGCTGGGA
>NZ_DKJX01000125.1:0-10026 GCF_002454935.1 Massilia sp. UBA6681 | reverse complement strand
CGATCCCGCTTACCTCCACCACGTAGGAAAAACAACAGTTCTGACCGTCCGGGTCCCCATCGTCTAGAGGCCTAGGACATCACCCTTTCACGGTGAGTACCGGGGTTCGAATCCCCGTGGGGACGCCAAGAATTTGGCAGCAAGATTGACACCGCGGTGCGGTGCGATTTTTAGTAAACAGCAGCAAGTACAGTTCAAGGTCCCCATCGTCTAGAGGCCNNGAATCCCCGTGGGGACGCCAGCATAAAACCGGAGTAGACCAACGCGCTTGCGCGGAGAGGTGCTCCGGTTTTTCATTTTGTCCAACGCTTTCGCGTATCGACATGCCATTCACTCCAGCTCTTACCCTCGCCCTGTTCTGCAAGGTCGTCGACAACTACGGCGACATCGGCATTTGCTGGCGCCTGGCGCGCCAGCTGTGGCGCGAACACGGCGTCCACGTCAGCCTCTGGGTCGACGATCTCCACAGTTTCCGCCGCATCTGCCCGGAGGTCGACGTCGCCGCCGCCGCGCAGACGGTGCAGGGCGTGCTTGTTCGTCACTGGCGCGACCAGGAAGGCACATTCGCGCCGGAAGAGGTCGCGGACATCGTGATCGAATTCTTTGCGGTCGACATTCCGCCCGGCTACGTCGAGGCCATGGCGCAGCGCACGCCGCGACCGGTGTGGTTCAACCTCGAAGGCCTGACGGCGGAAGAGTGGGTGGAGGGTTGTCACCGCCTGCCGTCCATGCACCCGCGCCTGAAACTGACCAAGCATTTCTTCTTCCCGGGATTTACCGCGAAGACCGGCGGCGTGCTGCACGAAGCCGGGCTCGACGAGGAGCGCCTGTCCTTCCAGGCCGACCCTGCCGCAATGGCGGCCTTCCTCGGCGGCCTCGGCCTGCGTGCCGCGGAGATGGACGCCTTGAAAGTCTCGCTGTTCTGCTATCCGCATGCGCCGGTCGCCGAGCTGCTGCGCGCCTGGTCGGAAGGCGTCCGGCCGGTGACTTGCCTGGTGCCGGAAGGCGTGGCGGCCGAGGCGGTCCAGGCATGCATGGGGAACGGCGCGCGTGCCGGCGACAGCGCTACGGCCGGCGCGCTCACCGTGCGGATGCTGCCTTTCGTGCCGCAGCCTGACTACGACCGGCTGTTGTGGGCCTGCGACCTGAACTTCGTGCGCGGCGAGGATTCCTTTGTCCGCGCCCAATGGGCAGGGCGGCCTTTTGTCTGGCACATCTATCCACAGGACGAGAACCTGCATCACAAAAAATTGCGCGCGTTTCTCGCCCGTTATGCGGGCGGATTGCCGGCGCTCGAGCGCTTTTCGCTCGGATGGAATGGCGCCATCGATATCGATCCGATGCCGACCGCATGGCAGGACTTGCAAGGCGAATTGCCGCGCATTGCCATTCGTGCAGAAGAATGGCGGAGGGAAGTACTCGCCCATGGCGATTTGACGACGAAGCTGCTCCAATTCGCCCGCGAACTGAGGCTTGCTGCGCAAAATCCGGTATAATGCGCGGTTAGTTTGTAACGAATACCACAGGATCAAACGTAGGCTCCCAAGCTTTCTTCGCTCATAGCCACCGCTGATTTAATGCAACTTACTTTTTACGTAAAACTACTATGAAATTCGCTAAAGAAATCCGTGTTGGCAACATCATTATGGTCGAAGACAAGCCATTCATCGTGCTGCGTTCGGACGTGAACGGTTCGAGCCGCACGGGCTTCACCTACAAGTGGAAGATGAAGAATCTTCTGACCAACGCCCCGCTGGAAAACGTGTTCCGCGGCGACGACAAGTTCGACGTGGTCGTGCTGGACAAGAAGCCGGTGACCTACTCGTACTTCGCCGACCCGCTGTACGTCTTCATGGACGAAGAGTACAACCAGTACGAAATCGAAGAAGAGAACATGGGCGACGCCATCAACTACCTGAAAGACGGTATGGAATGCGAAGCCGTGTTCTACGACGGCAAGGCCATTTCGGTCGAACTGCCGACCACCATCGCACGCCTGGTCGTGTACTCGGAGCCGGCCGTCAAGGGCAACACCTCGGGCAATGTCCTGAAGGAAGCCAAGATCGAGAACGCCATCGAAGCCAAGCAGCACACCGTGATGGTGCCGCTGTTCGTCAGCACCGATGACGTTATCGAAATCGACACCCGTACCAACGAGTACAAGAAAGTCGTTCGTAACTAAGCTTCGAGCGCCCACGGAAAAACGCTGCTTCGGCAGCGTTTTTTTTCGCCCGTACGCGGCAGGGCGATATCACCGGCGACGTGTCACATGAGTAATTTTTACTGCTATGCTCATGCATTATTTGACATGGAGACGTGTATGAAACGCAGGGATTTCGTTCGGCTTGGAGTAAGCGCAGGCATGGCGGCGGGCGCCACCGCGGCAAGCGCAGGGGCGCAAGCCGCGCCCAAGGCGCCGGGCGGGGCCGCAGCGGGCATCCTGGATGCCGGCGTGCACGAACAGCAGGCCCAGATGGCGGCCGGCAAGCTCACGTCAAGCTCCCTGGTGCAGCAATACCTGGCGCGCATCGCCGCCGTCGACAAGGCCGGCCCGCGCCTGAATTCGGTGATCGAAACCAATCCGGATGCCCTCAAGATCGCGGCCGAGATGGACCGCGAACGCGCCAGCGGCCGGCTGCGCGGTCCGCTGCACGGCATCCCGGTCCTGTTGAAGGACAACATCGCCACCGCCGACCGCATGAGCACCAGCGCCGGTTCGCTCGCCCTCGACGGCGTGCGCGCGGTGAAGGACGCACATATCGTCACGCTGCTGCGCCATGCCGGCGCCGTCATCATCGGCAAGACCAACCTGTCCGAATGGGCCAACATGCGCTCCACCAAGTCGGTGAGCGGCTGGAGCGGACGCGGCGGGCAGACCAAGAACCCCTACGCGCTCGACCGCAATACCAGCGGCTCCAGCTCGGGCTCGGGCGCCGCCGCGGCGGCCAGCCTGGCCACCCTGACCGTCGGCACCGAGACCGACGGCTCGATCGTCTCGCCGTCCTCGTCCTGCGGCATCGTCGGCATCAAGCCGACCCTGGGCCTGCTCAGCCGCAGCGGCATCATTCCGATCGCCCATTCGCAGGACACGGCCGGCCCGATGACCCGCAGCGTGGCGGACGCGGCCCTGATGCTGGCCGCCATGGCCGGCCCCGATCCCGACGACAAGGCGACCGCCGACAGCAAGAACCGCGTGGCCGACTATGCGGCGGCCCTGCGCCTTGACGGCCTGAAGGGCAAGCGCATCGGCGTGGCGCGTAATTTTTTCGGCAGCAATGACGCGGTCGACGCGATCATCGAGAAGGAACTGGCAGTCTTGAGGTCGCAAGGCGCCACCCTGATCGACGTGAAAGTACCGAACGTCGACAAGTACAACGAGAGCGAGCTGCAGGTGCTGCTGTACGAATTCGCGCCGGGCCTGGAGGCTTGGCTCAAGAACTATGCGCCGCACGCGCCGGTCAAGAACATGGCGGACGTGATCGCGTTCAACGAGAAGAACGCGGCGCGCGAGATGCCGTACTTCAAGCAGGAACACCTGGTCGCGGCCCAGGCCAAGCCGGGGCTGGACGCACGCGAGTACCGCGAAGCCCTGGCCAACGACCTGCGCTATTCGCGCGACGAAGGTATCGACCAGGTGATGAAGGAGCACAAGCTCGACGCCCTGGTGGCGCCGACCGGCGGTCCGGCCTGGCTCACCGACTACGTCAACGGCGACCACTACGGCGGCAGCTTCTCGAGCCCGGCCGCGGTGGCGGGCTATCCGCACATCACGGTGCCGGCCGGCTTTACGCGCGGCCTGCCGGTGGGGATCTCGTTTGTCGGCGGGGCGTGGAGCGAAGCGTCCCTGATCGGGATGGCCTATGCCTACGAACAGGCATCGAAGCGCCGCCGCGCGCCGGTGTATCCCGCGACTATCAACGTGAAGCTGTGATCAGCGTACGTTCTGCCTGGCCTTGGCGAATTGCGGCCCCCACAGCGGGTGGCCCTGTTCGCCGGGGCTGAGGTCGAAGGACGCATCCAGCCGCAGCGCCCGTTCGAAGGCCTGGCGGCATGGGGTGGGGCGGTTGGTCACGCAATAGCTGAACGCGGTGTACTTGAGCGCGCTGACGCGGTTGCGCACCGAGCCGCTGTTCATGTCGTTCGAGCTCAAGCGCTTGATCGCGCCGTTGAAGTCGCCGTCGTGGTACAGGGCGATGCCTTCGCGCAGGGCGGCGTCGTCGCGGTTCGAGGCCGGGCGCTCCGGACGCGGGGCCGGACGCTCGTTGCGCTCGACACGCTCGGCGCGCGGGTGGGAGCGGTCGTCCACGCGCGCGCGGGTGCGCGGCGGATCGTTCTTGCCCATGATGGAATTGAGCTGCGAATTCAATTCGGCGCAGCCGCCGAGCAGCATCACGGCGCCGAGCAGGCAGGCACGCAAGCCATGGTTCGGGATGCGCAGGTTCACTCCACCTCCTCTTCAGTAAAATCCAGTTCGATGGTCGCCGATGCGCCCTTGACGGCGTTGACCATCACGGTGTGCTCGGGGAAATTCGGGTTGACGATGCGGATCGTGTGCTGGCCGGGCGCCAGCGTCAGGCGCTTGAGCGGCGGGCTGGCGCCGTGGTCGACGCCGTCGACCTGCACCATGGCCCAGGGTTTGATCACCAGTTTATAGGTAGCGCCTGTCGCGGCTGCTACCGGGCGCGCCGTGGCCGGCTGGCCAGTCGCCGCTGGCGTCTCGGTGGCCGGCGCTGCCGGGGTGGGAAGTGCGGCAGGATCGCTTGCGGCGAGGATGGACGGATCGGACAGGCCGGCGTCCGCTCCCGCCACAGCCGGGGCAGGGCCTGGTGTTTCAGGTGCCGCGGCTGCCGTGTCGCCGTCGCCCGGCAGGGCCAGCGTGACGGTGTCGCGCGAGTCGGCCCCGTGCAGCAGGGCGAACAGGGCGCCGAGGGCCGCCAGCAGGACGGTCGCCGCGGCAACCAGCAGCAGCCAGCGCTTCAGTCCGCTGCTTTCGCTGACGGGCGCGGGTTCGCTGAGGAAGGACACCGTCGGCTCCGGCGGCACCGGGGACAGCGCCTGCGCGGGAACGGGCGGACCGAGCGGCACGATGCCGAGCAGGTTGCGCAATTGTTCGATGGTGTGGGGGCGCTGCGCCGGATCGGGCGACAGGCAGCGGTCGACGGCGGTCACGAAGCTGTCGCTGTACTGGTCCCCGCTGTTGCCGGACAGCCGCCCCTGCAGCGGCGCCGCGGGCGGATATTCCCGGGTGATGGCGTAATGGACCACGGCGGCCAGGTCGTGCATGTCGCCCGCCTCCGACCAGGCACTGCCCACGTCCGGCGAGGGCAGGAGCATCGGGTCGCCGGAGTCGAGCACCAGCACCGTGTCGGGGCTGATGGGGCGGTGCGGCATCTGCATCGCGTACTGCAGTTCGAGCGACTGCAGGATCTGGCGGAAGATGCGCCGGCACCAGACTTCGTTGACGAGTTCATGGTTGAACTCGACGACTTCGCGCACGGTCCGGCCGTCGGTCTGCTGTTGCTGGGTTACGGGAGTGCTGGTCATCATGGCGTCGAGCCGCGCCCTGACACGCAGGAAGCTGTCCGGAATGTGTCCCGGCGCGGTATTTGTATTTTGACAAATAATGCCAGATTTGCCGCGCCGGTGGCGCTGCTGAGCCAACCGTGCGCGGCTGTTACAACTTCGTTACAACTCTGCCGTAAAGCCTTATACGTCGAGGAAGCGCATCTTGAAGTAGCGGCCCTTGATCACGCCGAATTCCGGACCCGGCGCCTGGCGGTCGTTCAGCTTGGCGACTGCCGCGTGGGCGGCATGGCGGTCGAGCGCCACGTAGCTGGCGAACTCGCCGACGTTGATCTTGCCGACTTGTTCCTTGGTCAACCCGGCGTCGCCGGTGAGCGCGCCGAGGATGTCGCCCGGGCGCAGCTTGGCCTTCTTGCCGCCGGCGATGTGCAGGGTCAGCATCGGGGCCGGCGCGGCTGCTTCGGGGTGTTCGCCCAGCTCGTCGAGCTTGTGCCATTCGGCCGGGGCGTCCTGGTATTCCTCGATCAGGCGCACCCATTTCTTTTCGTTCGGCGCGGCCAGGGTCAGCGCCAGCCCGCTTTCGCCGCCGCGGCCGGTGCGGCCGATGCGGTGCACGTGCACTTCCGGGTCCTTCGAGACGTCGGCATTGATCACGGTGTCGAGGTTGGCGATGTCGAGGCCGCGCGCGGCGACGTCGGTTGCCACCAGTACCGAGCAGCTGCGGTTGGCGAACAGCACCAGGATCTCGTCGCGCTCCCACTGTTCCAGTTCGCCGTACAAGGCCAGTGCCGAGAAGCCCTGCTCGCGCAGGTGATCGGCCAGCTCGCGGCAATGGGCCTTGGTGTTGCAGAAGGCGAGGGTGGAAACCGGCTGGTAGTGCTTGAGCAGCTGCGCCACCGCTTCGTCGCGGCCTTCGAAGCCGATCTCGTAGAAGCGCTGTTCGATCTTTTCCGCGCTGTGCTGGCTCTCGACCGCCACTTCGAGCGGATCGACCAGGAAGCCGGCGGTGGCGAAGCGGATGTCGTCCGGATAGGTGGCCGAGAACAGCAGGGTCTGGCGGCGCTGCGGGCAGGCAGAAACGATGCTTTCGATCTCGTCGTAGAAACCCATGTCGGTCATGCGGTCGGCCTCGTCCAGCACCAGGGTCTGGACTTTCGACAGGTCGAGGGTGTGGCGGCCCAGGTGGTCGCGGATGCGACCCGGGGTGCCGACCACGATGTGGGCGCCGTGCTCGAGCGAGGCGATCTGCGGGCGCATGGCGACGCCGCCGGTCAGGGTCAGGATCTTGACGTTGCCGACGCCGCGCGCCAGGCGGCGCAGTTCGTTCGCGACCTGGTCGGCCAGTTCGCGTGTCGGGCACAGCACCAGGCCCTGCACCGCGAACCAGGCCGGATTGAGCTTGTGCAGTACGCCGATGCCGAAGGCGGCGGTCTTGCCGCTGCCGGTCTTGGCCTGGGCGATCAGGTCGCGTCCTTCCAGCACCGCCGGCAGCGAGGCGGCCTGGATCGGCGTCATCCCGTGGTAGCCCAGGGTGGCAAGGTTGGCGAGGAAGCGCGGCGCCAGTGGCAGCGAAGTGAAGGGTTGCGTGTTCATGGGTGTCCTGCCAGGGTTTGGCCAAGTGTAGCCATATGACGGACTACGCCGAGGCCGGCGCCCACACCGGCAGGCCGGTCAGGTCGAGGTTCTCGTCGCGGCGCCAGACGGGCAGGCCGGTGGTGTCGGTTTCTTCGAGCAGTTCCAGCTGCTCCTGTTTCAGCGAGGCGCGACGCGCACGGGGAGCGGTGCGCTTCGGTTCGACAACGGGGTCAAGCGGTGCGGCCGGCTCGAAGCCCGGCAGGTCGATTGTCGCGTTGTCTTTCTTGTCTCTCATCTGCCTGGATGCTGCGCTGCGTCGTTTTTGCTGCCGCAGAAAACAAAAGCCCGGCTACAAGAGTCGGGCTTTTATCGGTATTTGGTTGCGGGGACAGGATTTGAACCTGTGACCTTCGGGTTATGAGCCCGACGAGCTGCCAGACTGCTCCACCCCGCGTCTGAGAAAAAGATTATAGCGCGGATCGGCGGCTTGTGCAATCTTCGATTGCTCGCAGGCGCCACAGCGATGTCACTTCGCGCGAGCGGGCCGCGTGCAGCGGATCGTCGGGGTCGCTTGCCTTGCCGTGGGTCGGGCGGACGTCGTGGCGGGCAACAACGTCGAGCCCGGCATCCCTTATCCAGCCCAGCAATTGTTCGCGCGTGCGCAGCCCGAGATGCTCGGCCAGGTCCGACAGGATCAGCCAGCCTTCGCCGCCGGGTTCCAGGTGCTGCGCCAGGCCGCCCAGAAAACCCTTGAGCATGCGGCTGTCGGGATCGTAGATCGCATATTCGATGGCCGAGCTGGGCTTGCCGGGCAGCCAGGGCGGATTGCACACCACCAGGGGAGCACGGCCTTCGGGGAACAGGTCGGCCTGGATCACCTCGACCTGGGCGGCCAGGCCGAGCCGGGCGATGTTCTCGCGCGCGCAGCCGAGTGCGCGCGCATCCATGTCGGTGGCGAGCACGCGCTCGATGCCGCGCCGCGCCAGCACCGCCGATAGCACGCCGGTGCCGGCGCCGATGTCGAAGGCCAGCTTTGCAGCCTTGGGCAGCGGAGCCTGGGCCACCAGCTCGACGTATTCCCCGCGCACCGGCGAGAACACGCCGTACCACGGGTGGATGTTCGCATCGAGCGCCGCGATGCGCACGCCCTTGCGGCGCCATTCGTGGGCGCCGATCACGCCCAGCAGTTCGCGCAGCGAAGCGACATACGGGCTATCTGCCGGACCGTAGGCCTCGAGGCAGGCTTCGCGCACGTCGGGCGCGCGGCGCAGCGGAATCACGTGGCCGGCCTCGAAGGGGATCAGGAGCATGGCGAGCGTGCGCGCACGCTGCAGCTGCTGCAGGCGGTGGCGGTGGAACTGTTCGCTTGGTGTCGACGGCGCCTTGCCCGCCTTGGCGCGGCGCGCACGATCGCTCTTGTGCTCGACGCGGCGCACCAGGGCGCTCAGGAGCTGGCGCGCATTCTGGAAGTCGCCGCGCCAGAGCAGGGCGGTGCCCTCGAGCGCCAGCCGGTAGGCGGTGTCGGCGTTCATGGTGTCGTCGGCGACGACCACCTTCTTCGGCGCCGGCCAGCCGCTTTCCGAGCGCCAGGACGCCGAGCGCTCGCCTCCGCCTTCCATCCAGCTTACAGCGCGTGACAATTCCCCCGATGGCTGCGTTGCATCGTCTCGCCGTACGTTCGTACTGTCTTCGACGATGCGCCTTGCCCTCGGGGTTTTGTCAGGCGCTTCAGGTTGCCCCATCGTGTCGCTCATCGATGGCCGATCAGTGATGGTGGTGCCAGTTGCCGTCGGCCGATTCGAGATAGGACTTGACCGCGTCCGGGCTGCCGGTGGCGTGACGCTTGGGCTCGCCGCATTCGCAGACGCCCAGGTAAGGCTGGATGTGCGAGCAGGCCGAGACCTTCTGCAGGGTGACCTTGACCGGTTTGGCGCACTTGGCGCACTTGAAAGTGAGGAAGCGAGCTGGCTTCATGGGAGTGTCTGTGTGAGTTTCGGGAAGAGCGGCATTCTACACCCGCACCGGCTACTCGACCACGACCGCGCTGCTGCCGCCCCCCGCCGGGCGCACCAGCACCTTGGTGGCGATGCGTTCGGTCATCTCCTGCACGTGCGAGATCACGCCCACCTTGCGGCCCAGCGATTGCAGCGCGTCCAGCGCATCCATCGCCACGCCCAGGGTGTCGGTGTCGAGACTGCCGAAGCCTTCGTCGATGAAGAGCGACTCGACCCGCACCCGGTTCGAGGACAGCGAGGCCAGGCCGAGCGCCAGGGCCAGCGACACCAGGAAGGATTCGCCGCCGGACAGGGAATTGACCGAGCGCACTTCGCCGCCCATGTCCTGGTCGCGCACCATCAGGGCCAGCGAGGGTGCGCCGTTGTGGCTGACGCGCTCGAGGCGGTAGCGCCGCGCCAGTTGCCCGAGGTGGGCATTGGCGTAGCCGAGCAGCACGTCGAGGGTGAATTGCTGGGCGTAATTGCGGAACTTCTTGCCGTCGCTGGAACCGATCAGCTCGGACAGCTTGCCCCAGCGTTGCTCTTCGAGCTGCTGGCGCTCGATCTCGGCCAGCACCGCCTGCGCCTGCACGCGCCGGGTGTCGTCCTGGCCGATGCGCATGCGCAGTTCGGTGGCCAGGTCGTGGGCCGCGCGGCGCTCGCTTGTCAGGGCTTCGACGGCGGCGGCCACGGTTTCAAGGCTCAGGCCGCTTTCGGGCGCGCCTTCGGCGTGCAGTCCGCGCTGGGCGCGGCGCTCCGCCAGCACGGCGGTGGCGCTGGCGACCTGGGCGTCGAGCGCCCCCAGTGCGCTACGTTCCTGCGCCAGCCAGGTGCCGCCGACCGCCAGCAGGCGGCCGAGTTCGGCCGAGTCCTCGACCGGATCGAGGCCCTTGATGAAGGCCGATTTGCGGTAGTCCTCCAGCCAGTCGGCCAG
>NZ_DKJX01000041.1:0-8361 GCF_002454935.1 Massilia sp. UBA6681 | reverse complement strand
ATTCGCACTGCGAATCTTCACTAGCTCCGCGCGCAGGACGTTTGCGATACATCAAAGTCCAGAATCCTTCCTTCGTTGTCAATTTTGACCGCACCTACAATACATGGATGGAGTTCGGCAGACTGCCGCCCGGCGACTTGCGGAGGACATCATGTTCAGCAAACTTCTTGCGGAATTCATCGGCACGTTCTGGCTGGTCCTGGGTGGCTGCGGCAGCGCAGTTCTGGCCGCCACCTTCCCGGAGGTAGGCATTGGCCTCGCCGGCGTTTCGCTCGCATTCGGCCTGACCGTCCTGACCGGCGCCTATGCGCTTGGCCCGATTTCTGGAGCGCACTTCAATCCTGCCGTCTCCCTCGGCTTGTGGGCGGGCGGCCGCTTCCCCGCGCGCTATCTCGCGCCCTATATGGTCAGCCAGGTGGCCGGCGCGGTTGCGGCTGCCGCCGTCCTGTACCTCATCGCGAGCGGCAAGGCTGGATTTGACGTCCAGGCAGGGTTTGCGGCAAATGGCTACGGCAGCCACTCGCCAGGAAACTATTCGCTCGAGGCGGCACT
Organism: Massilia sp. UBA6681; assembly: GCF_002454935.1. NCBI lineage: Bacteria > Pseudomonadati > Pseudomonadota > Betaproteobacteria > Burkholderiales > Oxalobacteraceae > Massilia > Massilia sp. UBA6681. Next base: position 7,809 of record NZ_DKJX01000041.1, on the reverse strand, counting down.
GGTATGCGAACTCGTGATGAGCTTCATGTTCGTGCTCGTGGTCCTGGGCGCAACCCATGCGAGCGCGCCGGTGGGCTTTGCGGGCATCGCCATCGGTCTTGCGCTCGCCCTGGTGCACCTGGTCAGTATTCCGGTCACCAACACCTCGGTCAATCCTGCGCGCAGTACCGGCCCGGCCTTGTTCGTCGGCGGCTGGGCAATCGCGCAACTATGGCTGTTCTGGCTTGCGCCGCTCCTGGGCGGCGCCCTTGCCGGGGTGCTGTACCGGACCGTCCTGCAGCGCGACCTGAGCGAACCTGTGGTGAGCGGGCAGCCGGGGCCGGAGAGCGGACTGGTTCCCCATACCTGACCGGCCAGCTAATTGGCGGACAGTTCCACCATGTAGGCTGCCGCCAGGCGCGCGAATTTCAGTGCGTGGGCAGTCTGGTTGCCCGAGTTGGCCAGGGTGTCCTTCGATGTGTGGATGTGCGGGTTGTCGCGCGCCATCGATGACTCGAAGGGCATCGACGCCGGATAGCCCTGCGCATCCCAGCTCGCGTGGTCGGAACAGCCGTACCCACACCTGTCGTAGCCGACCGTGAGTCCGGGCAGGTAGGCGCCGATCAGTTGGGCGAGAAAGGCGTTCTGCTGGCTGTTCGTGTAATCGGTGATCAGGTAGATGTCGTGTGCCGCACCCTTGTAGTTTGTCATGTCGAGCTGCAGCACGCCGGCGACCTTCCTGCCCGCTTGCCTGAACTGGCGCGCAATCTCTTGCGAGCCACGCAATCCCGCTTCTTCCGCCGCGTAGGCGATGACCTGGATTGTGCGGCGCGGACGGTAGCCGCTTGCAATCATGGCGCGCAGGGCCTCGGTCATGCTCGCCACGCCGGACGCGTCGTCGTCGGCGCCCGGCGCGCGTGCCGTCTCGCTCATCCCGATACCGATGATCGAATCCAGGTGCGCCCCGACCATCACGGATTCTTCCGCAAGGTCCGACCCCGCAATGGTCAGGCTGACCGACGGCTGGGGGTAGCCCTGGTGATGGACCTGCATCACCGAGATGTCCGCGCGGCCGGCAGCGAGTTCGCGCCAGGTCGCCAGCAGCCAGTTCGATGCGTCGACACCCGACTGGCTCCGGAAATAGCGGTTGGTAAAACCGCTCAGGCTCAGGATGCTCGCCTCGATCTGCTTCTCCTGCATGCCCGCCAGCATGGGCTCGACCAGTTCGCGTTGAGCGATCGCATATGCGCGCGCCGGCGCCAGGACGCGGCGCCGGTCGAGCGCCGCACGGGCCTCGGCTTCGCTACTGTGATACATGTAGCCGCCGCACTGTCCCAGGCGCTGGTGGATGGCGCCGGCAATCTTCGCGAGCCTGCCTTCATCGACGACGATGGCGTGTACCTTTTCCGCAGGCAGTTGGCGGCTGTCGATCGACACCGCATCGGGGGCGATCGTCTTGACTTGCCGATAGGCCGCATCGCCGATGGTGATCCAGGCCCTGCGTTTCATCGACGGGCCGGCGCTCGCGGCAAGGCTGAGGCAAAGGGCGAACAACAGGCAGAGCTTGGGCAGGCCGGACTTCATCGTATTTCCCCTTGGCATGGCAAGCAAAAATGCTAGCAGTCTGTTCTAGCAAGCATTTGCCACACCTCAAGGTATTCAGAATAGTCTTGCCCTGTCCACCTTCCGCTAGCTGAACGGTAATCGTGCGGCGATTCCTACAGTGGCTCGGAGTCTTCTCCTATACAGCCCCACTGTTTCGGCGCGCATGATCGGTCCATCGGTTCAGCGAAGCGAAGGAGGAATCATGAAATCGAAGGAAAAAAGCCTGGGTGGCGACAACCGTTCGCGCGGTATTCACAAGCCGAAAGGCGTGACGGTTGCGGAAGGGAGCATGCAGACGCGCGCACCCGGCGCCGTGATGCGCGGCGGACCAGAATCGCCTTTCCCGATGGCCAACACCGGTTCGCAGCAGTCGGACACGAGCGGCCGCGGCCAGCGCGGTGGCGCCGGCTCGGTCCACCAGGGCTGGAGCGCACGCCAGCGCGGCCAGCGCATGCAGGCGCAGGCCGAGCAGAATCGCCTGGGTGAAGCCCAGCAATCCGGTGCGGGCGGCATGGAGCAATACCAGCATGCAGGTTCGCAGCAATCGGACTCCGGCGTGGGGGGAGCGAAAGGCCTGCAGGGACGGCCCGACCAGCCGGCGTCGGACTTCGGCAGCAAGCCGAACAAGAAGAATCCCGGCAGCTGAACGCCGGCGCAAACACATTGCGAGCCCGGGTTTCCCGGGTTTTTTTACGCCTCGACGCCGACCGCAAGCAGCGCGGGAACGATGTTCCGTCCCAAACTGCGGCACAATGCACCTGTAGCCTTGGCATTTCAACCATGACAGGAGAAGCATGAACGAACAGGTCGCACGCAATGTCGTACTGGTACGCGCCATCGAGTCCGCCGACGTCAATCACACGGTGCTGAGCGACGATGACCGCAAGTACGCAAGCCGCAGCGCGAAGGAACTCGCCGCCTGGCAGGCGGCCGACAGCAAGAGCGCCGTCACCCAGCAGCATTTCCTGCAGCAGCGCTCCGAGCAGATCCTGAAACGCCTGGGCGAACGCTCGCCCGCCTTCGGCGCATTCGCCAAGCGCCGCCTGGGCCTGGGCGGCGTCTGGCTGGCCCTGCCTTTCCTGGCCTTCGTCTCGGGCGCGGCCATCGACCGCATCGCCGACCCGCACCGCGTCGACCTGCTCTCCGCACCCTTCCTCCTGATCATCGGCTGGAACCTGCTGGTCTATCTGTTCATGCTGGTGTCGGCGCTGATGCGGGTCATCGCGCCCGGCAAACGGCGTGGCTGGGCGAGCCCGAATCTGCTGCGCCGCCTGAGCGTGGGCAAGGCCGCCGTGCCGCGCAAGCTGCCGGCGCCGCTGGCCGAGGGCATCGCTGTTTTCATGGGGGAGTGGGCCGCGCTGAGCGAACCGCTGACCCGTGCGCGCCTGAGCCGCAGCATCCATCTTGCCGCGGCCTTCTTTGCGCTCGGCGCCATCGCTTCGCTGTATGCGCGCGGCCTGCTGACCCAATACGTGGTCGGCTGGGAGAGCACCTTCCTCGACGGCCGCCAGGTCCACACCCTGTTGTCCTGGCTGTTCATGCCGGCGATGAGCGTGTTCCACTTCCTGCAGGGCTTCTCGCTCACCGAGATCGAATTGCTGCGCTTCGGCCGGATGGTGAATGCCGCCAGCGGCGAGCGCTGGGTGCACCTGTATGGCGCGACCTTGCTGCTGCTGGTCGTGCTGCCGCGCCTGCTGCTGGCCGGCTTCGCCGCCTGGCGCGCAAGGCGGCTGGCGCGCAGCTTTCCGCTCGACCTCGACCAGCCCTATTACCGCAAGCTGGCGGACAGCATCGGCGCCGGCGCGCCGGCACTGCTGCGCGTGCTCCCCTACAGCTACACTCTCGACGAAGCGCGCGACCGCGGCCTGTGGGCGATCGCGGCGAGCGCGCTCGGTGCGCAGGCGCGCGTCCAGCTGCGTCCTACGGCCGCCTATGGCATCGATCCGAAGGAAGCCCTGCGCGACACCGCGCTCGACGAAGCGGGCGTCACCGTCACCGCCGTGCTGTTCAGCCTTGCCGCCACGCCCGAGAAGGAAAACCACGGCGCCTTCCTCGACTACCTGAGCAAGCGCGTGAAGCGCGGCGTCGCCGTCCTGGTGGACGAGTCGCCCCTGGTGGAGCGCATCGGCGAGCAGCAGGGCAATGCCGCGCGCGTGGCCGAGCGCAGCGCGCTGTGGCGCCAGTTCTGCAGCTTCCACGGCACCTCGGCCACCTTCGTCAACCTGCTCCAGCCCGACAAGCATCCGCTCGAGCTGGGCGCCGGCCTGTCACTGCCGGAGCTGCGATGAACGCGATGAACCCGGAACCGGTCAAGATCCAGTTCGCGCTGGTCTCGCACACCAACAACGGCAAGACGACGCTGGCGCGCACGCTGGTCGGCATGGACGTGGGCGAGGTGCGCGACGCCGCCCACGTGACCCAGTTCGCCGAGGCGCACCCGCTGCAGCGCAGCGAGGCCGGCGACAACCTCGTGCTGTGGGACACGCCGGGCTTCGGCGATTCGGTACGCCTCTTGAAACGCCTGTCGATGGCGGGCAACCCGATCGGCTGGTTCCTGCGCGAGGTGTTCGACCGCTACCGCGACCGCCCGTTCTGGCTCAGCCAGCAGGCGCTGCGCGCCGCCAAGGAAGAAGCCGACGTCATCCTCTACCTGGTCAACTCTTCCGAATCGCCCCAGGACGCCGGCTACCTGCCGTCCGAGATGAAGATCCTCGAGTGGCTCGGCAAGCCGGTCGCCGTGCTGCTCAACCAGATGGGACCACCGCGCCCCGGCGCCGAGGAATCCGGCGAGCAGGGGCGCTGGCGCCAGCACCTGGCCCAGTTCCCGGTGGTGAAGGAAGTGCTGCCGCTCGACGCCTTTGCGCGCTGCTGGGTGCACGAGCACGTGTTCTACGAAGCGATCGGACGCCTGGTCATCGACGAGAAGCGGCCCGGCTATGCGCGCCTGCTCGAGGCCTGGTCCGCCGCCAACCGCCAACGCTACCTGGGCGCGCTGCGCGTCTCGGCGGAGCAGCTGGCGGCGGCCGCGCGCGATGTCGAACCGATTGCGGAAGAGGGCCGCGGCATGCTGCGCAGCGCGCTCAAGGCGGTCGGCATCGGCAAGGACGAACAGCGGCGGCAGGAGCTGGCGATGGCGGCGCTGGTCGAGCGCCTGAACGCCCGCATCAACGGCGCGACGGCGCGCCTGCTGGCCCTGCACCGGATCGATCCGGGCCAGGCGCTGACCATCAATGCGCGCGTGCGCGACAACTTCGCGGTGCACGCGCCGGTGGACAAGGCCCAGGCCGGCCTGCTCGGCGCGGTGGTGTCGGGCGCGGCGACGGGACTGTCGGCCGACATGATGGCGGGCGGCCTGACCATGGGGGCGGGGGCGCTGCTGGGCGCGATCGTCGGCGGCCTGACGATGGCCGGCGCTGCCTGGGGCTTCAACCAGAGGACGGACCGCGACAAGCCGGGGGTGCAGTTCGCCGATCCCTTCCTGCAGTCGCTCTTGGTGAGCGCCGTGCTGCGCTACCTGGCGGTGGCGCACTTCGGCCGCGGGCGCGGCAACTGGGTCGAAGGCGAAGCGCCGGCCTTCTGGCAGGAGGAAGTCGAGCGGGCCCTGGCCGAGCACGCGGCCGCGCATCCGGACTTGTGGAAGTCGGTGCGCGCCGCGCCGGACGAGGCTGCGGCGGTCAAGCTGGTGGAAGCCGTGCTTCGATCCGCCACCGACGCGACGCTGGCCAAGCTGTATCCCGGCGTCGCGCTGCCTGCGCCGGCCGAGATCGTAAAAGCCTAAGTACTCGACAAGGGCGAGTACTTAGAACTGGTACTGCGCGCTGACGCCCAGGATCCAGTTGCGTCCGGGCGCGGCTTCGTAATAGCGGCGGTTGGCGTCGCCCACGATGACCGAGCCGACGTAATCGCGGTCGAACAGGTTGTTCAGGCGCGCAAACTGCTTGAACCGCCATCCTTTCACTTGCTGGCTGGCCTGCACGCGCGCATTGACGATGGCATAGCCCGGCGCCGGCGTGGCGGTATTCGTGTCCTCCGCATAGACGCGGCTGTTTGCGATCGTCTCCAGCGCGGCGCCGAAGCGGTCGGACTGCTCCTTCCAGCCGAACTCCCCGTACAAGCTGGTCTTCGGGATGCCCGGCAGCCGGCTGCCCTCGGGCACGGCGCCAAAGCCTTCCTCGTAGGTGGCGCGCAGCGCCGTGAGCGCAAGGCGCGCGTTCCAGCCCCCGCCGAGTTCCGCATCCAGCGACAGTTCGCCGCCCTGGCGCAGGGTGGCGCTGGCATTGCGGTAGCTGGTGCGCCCGCCCGATGAGCTGTTAACCACCAGCTCGCCCTCGGTGCGCACCTGGAACACGGCGGCATTCACGCGCACGCCCGGCATCAGCATGGCCTTGACGCCGGCCTCCAGGTGCTTGCCGATGGCGGGGCCGAGGCGGAAGTTGAAGCCGGCGCCGGTGCCCGAGTAAAACAATTCGTTCAGGGTCGGGGTTTCGAAGCCGCGCGCGGCGCTGGCATACAGGTTCAGCGAGGGCGAGACCTTGTACAGCACGCCCACCAGCGGCGAGGTGTGGCGGTAGTCGACGCTGCCGCTGTCGTTGCCGTTGGCGAGGAAGCGGTCGGTGACGTCGAAGCTGATGCGGCTGCGGCGCACGCCGCCTGTCAGTACCCAGGGTCCGCGTTCCCATTCGAGCTGGGCGTAAGGGTCGACGCTACTGACTTCATTCTGTTCGTCGCGTCGCAAATTGCCCTTCACGCCGAAGGTATTGCCGACAAAATTCTCGAAGCCCTGGCGATCGTCGCGCGAGCGCGCCACTTCCAGGCCGACGGTGGCGCGCAGCGTGCCCCCGGCCAGCTCGCGCACGGCGCGCCAGTTGGCGTCGATGCCGTGGAAGTCGCGGTCGAAATCGACCACGCCGCCGGAGTGCGTGGGCGGGGCCTGGAAGCCGCGCGAGAACGACTGGTACTGGATCACGCGGCGGTTGCCGCCATACGCGGTCACCAGCAGGCGGTCGGGGCCGAAACGCTGTTCCCAGGTGAGGCCGAACTGCTGGTGGTCGATGCTCTTGCGGGTGTCGTAGCGCTCGGCCAGGGTGCGCTGGGGCGACTGGGTGTCGGTCGTATCGGTCTCGCCGGCGCGCGGGTCGCGCTGCCAGGTGGCCCAGGTGACGCCCAGCGGATCCTGGGTATCGTCCTGACGCAGTCCGCTCGCGGTGAGCACCAGGCGGCTGTCCTTGTTTGGCTCGACCACCAGCTTGGCATAGGCCTGGTCGCGGGCGGCGGCGCTGTGGGCGCGGTAGCCGTCGGTCTCGAAGCGCGAAGCGTCCAGCAGGTAGCCGAGCTTGCCGCTGCTGCCTTGTGCGTTCACGTCGAGCTTGCGCAGGCCGTCGCTGCCGCTTGAGAAGCTGCTTTCGATGGAAGGCGCGCCCTTGGGATCGCGCGTGAACAGCTGGATCACGCCGCCGGAGTGGTTGCCGTACAGGGCGGAGAAGGGACCGCGCAGCACTTCGATGCGCTCGGCGATGTCGAGGTTGAAGGTCGCGGCCTGGCCCTGGCCGTCGGGCATGGTGGCCGGGATGCCGTCCGCCACCAGGCGCACGCCGCGCACGCCGAAGGCCGAGCGCGCGCCGAAGCCGCGCGAGGAGATCTGCAGGTCCTGCGCATAGTTCTGGCGGTCGCGCGCGACCAGGCCCGGCACCGCGGCCAGGGCTTCGGAAGCGTTCACGCGCGGCTGGGTGTCGCGCAGCTGGGATGCGTCGACGATGTCGATCGCGGCGGGCAGGTCGAAACTCGTATGTGCGGAGCGGGTGGCGCTGACCACCACGACATTGATGGGCGCGCGCGCGTCCTGGGCGATCGCGCACAGTGGGGCCGACATGCATGCCGCGGCGATGGCGGTGCGGCAAAATAGCGGGTGCTTCATCTACTCTCCAATAGCTCATGGCACCCGTGCGACCGGCATGCTGGTTTGGCACGCAATATACCCGGCATTGCCAAAACCGACACGCACCGCACCCGCCAGCACGTCCGGGCAGGGGGGCTTGCGGACTCCGTCGGCGTTTGCTATAGTGCGCGTCCGCTTCGGGAACGCTGCAAGGCACGATCGAAAAAGCTTAACGGAATCAAGTGGTTGCGTTAGCAAGGTCAGCAGGGAAATCTGCAACGAAGCGAACGAGGGGTTGACGAGTTAAGCGAAACACTGCATAATTTCACTTCTCTGCTGCTGACGAACAC
>NZ_DKJX01000039.1:0-50077 GCF_002454935.1 Massilia sp. UBA6681 | reverse complement strand
CAATTTGCTCAACAAAGCCCTTATCAACACTGAGCGCTTCGCCGTCCTCATCCATATAGCCTGGCTTGTCGTGCGCCTCCTGGCGCCTACAGAAGCTTCCCAAATGCTGATTTGCGGCAGCTTCCTGCATGCTGAATGTCGCAACGCGCGCGACATTTAGCGAACGAGCATTTTTGAATAGCTTTTTCCAAATAAATTAAATCTTTCGCATCGGTTTTTCTTTCCGATCTGAAAGAGTATTTACGGAATTGTTATCGCCGGAAAATTTTTCTCCAAAAAAATTGAACTCCCGCAGTTTCCTACTCTCAAAGGTTCGCTTTCACTTTTTTGAGAAGGAAACTCGCTAATGAAAAACGTAGTCAACTTTGCTTCGAATGCCCGTGTCAACGCAATCCTCTGCTGCAGCGCCGCGGTCCTGCTGACCGCTATTGGCGGCAACGCCTACGCCGCTGACAAGGCCACGGCATCCGAAGCGACTGTTGCCGCGGCGACGAGCTCGGTCGACCAGGTCACCGAACTCTATCGTACCCTGCTCGGTCGCGAGCCGGACACCGCCGGCCTCGCCTACTGGGTTGGCCTCGTCAACAACGGCCTACCGCTGGACAGCGTGCGCGTGGCCCTGATGAGCACCGAGGAATACACCAACCGCACGGTGTCCGCGGCCACCGCCTCGTCCTACCACCTGTACGTGGCCACCACCGGTTCGGACTCGAACCCGGGTACCCAGGCGCGTCCGTTCAAGACCATCAACAAGGCCGCCTCGGTCGCCAAGGCGAGCACCACCGTGCACGTGGCGCCGGGCACCTATAACGGCAACGTCTCGACCAAACTCAGCGGCACCTCGACCGGCTTGATCCGTTTCGTGTCGGATACCAAGTGGGGCGCCAAGATCGTCGGCAGCGGCAAGGAAGTCATGTGGCTGAACAACGGCAGCTACGTCGAGATCAACGGCTTCGACATCAGCGGCCCGGGCCGCCTGGGCATCCAGAACATGGGCTCGAACACGCTGGTGACGAATAACCGCGTCCACCACATCACGCTCTCGGGCGGTTGCACGGGCTCCGGCGGCGCCGGCATCGTCAACGCCAACTACAGCAGCTCGGCCGGCAGCATCATCGGCAACGTGGTGCACGACATCGGCAAGCCGGGCGGCTGCAACGGCGTTCAGGGTATCTACTCGTCCAACAAGGGCAGCAAGATCATGAACAACATCGTCTACCGCGCCTCGGCCTACGGCATCCACCTGTGGCACGCCGCGACCGACTCGACCATCGCCAACAACACCGTGTTCGCCAACGGTTCGAGCGGCATGGGCGGTGGCATCGTCACCGGCGTGGGCGACAAGCCGGGCAACATCCAGCTGAAGAACACGATGGTCGTCAACAACATCGTGTACAAGAACCCGCGCCAGGGAATTTCGCAGTACTGCTACTCGGGCCAGAGCTGCATCGGTTCGGGCAACGTCACCGCGAACAACCTGGTCTACGGCAACGGCTCGGCCATCTCGCTGCGCGTCGGCAGCGCGACCGGCACGATCAGCGCCGATCCGAAGTTCGTCAGCTACAACCCGACCGGCACCGGCGACTATCGCCTGCAGAGCAGCTCGCCGGCCGTGAACAAGGGCACCAAGAACTACGCCCCGACGGACGACATCGTCAATGCGCTGCGTCCGAAAGGCGGCGCATGGGATATCGGCGCCTACGAGAACCACTGATCTCGGAGGCCAGGCGGAGCCGAACGGCTCCGCCACATCCTGCACAGCCCCACGATGGCCAGCCCATCGTGGGGCTTTTTCATTTGCCTTCAGCATCGCGTTTCGACTTGGAGAAGCCGAAAGCTTTCATTTGTCGATCTTCCGTCACCGATACAGGCGGCTTTCTGCTTGCCGATCCACCGGAGCACTTATTCCCGCGCTAACTGAACAGCATCATTTGTTTTCGTTGGGCATCTCACAGCACGCCAATCCCATCCGCTGTTGACTTCCGCTGCTTCTGAAAGGGTTGTTTCGGATATGAAACAGCCTTTATAGAACAATTATTTTCAAATAATTTTTTTTCAAATCAATTAAATGTTCTTTAACTTTTCTAATTCACTCGGGAAATATCTTTTACAGAATTATTACCACAGGAAAAATTTTCTGTAAAAACATTGAACTAATGCAGTTTCCTGCTCTCAAAGTTTCGCTTTCACTTTTTTGAGAAGGAAATACCCTGATGAAAAACGTAGTCAACTTTGCTTCGAATGCCCGCGTTAATGCCGTCCTCTGCTGCAGCGCAGCCTTCCTGCTGACCGCTATCGGCGGCAACGCCTACGCCGCTGACAACGCCACGGCATCCGAAGCGACTGTTGCCGCGGCGACGAGCTCGGTCAACCAGGTCACCGAACTCTATCGTACCCTGCTCGGCCGCGAGCCCGACACCGCCGGCCTCGCCTATTGGGTTGGCCTCGTCAACAACGGCCTGCCGCTGGACAGCGTGCGCGTTGCCCTGATGAGCAGCCAGGAATACCAGAACCGCACCGCGTCGACGGCCGACACCTCGTCCTACCACCTGTACGTGGCCACCACCGGTTCGGACTCGAACCCGGGTACCAAGGCACGTCCGTTCAAGACCATCAACAAGGCCGCCTCGGTCGCCAAGGCGAGCACCACCGTGCACGTGGCGCCGGGCACCTATAACGGCAACGTCTCGACCAAACTCAGCGGCACCTCGAGCGCCCGCATCCGCTTCGTGTCCGACACCAAGTGGGGCGCCAAGATCGTCGGCAGCGGCAAGGAAGTCATGTGGCTGAACAACGGCAGCTATGTCGAGATCAACGGCTTCGATATCAGCGGCCCGGGCCGCCTGGGTATCCAGAACATGGGTTCGAACACGCTGGTGACCAATAACCGCGTCCACCACATCACCGTGTCGGGCGGTTGCACAGGTTCCGGCGGCGCCGGCATCGTCAACGCCAGCTACACCAGCTCGGCCGGCGACATCATCGGCAACGTGGTGCACGACATCGGCAAGCCGGGCGGCTGCAATGGTGTTCAGGGGATCTACTCGTCCAACAAGGGCAGCAAGATCATGAACAACATCGTCTACCGCGCCTCGGCCTACGGCATCCACCTGTGGCACGCCGCGACCGACTCGACCATCGCCAACAACACCGTGTTCGCCAACGGTTCGAGCGGCATGGGCGGTGGCATCGTCACCGGCGTGGGCGACAAGCCGGGCAACATCCAGCTGAAGAACACGATGGTCGTCAACAACATCGTGTACAAGAACCCGCGCCAGGGAATTTCGCAGTACTGCTACTCGGGCCAGAGCTGCATCGGTTCGGGCAACGTCACCGCGAACAACCTGGTCTACGGCAACGGCTCGGCCATCTCGCTGCGCGTCGGCAGCGCGACCGGCACCATCAACGCCGATCCGAAGTTCGTCAGCTACAACCCGTCCGGCACCGGCGACTATCGCCTGCAGAGCAGCTCGCCGGCCGTGAACAAGGGCACCAAGGCGTCCGCCCCGACGGTCGACATCGCGGGCGCGCTGCGTCCGAAAGGCGGCGCATGGGATATCGGCGCCTACGAGAACTACTGATCTCGGAGGCCAGGCGGGGCCGAACGGCTCCGCCACATCCTGCACAGCCCCACGATGGCCAGTCCATCGTGGGGCTTTTTCGTCAGGAGCCGCCCGCCTCGTCGTCGAGATTGCGCAGGAAGGCGAGCTTCTCGGCGATCTTCGATTCCACCCCGCGCGGCACCGGCCGGTACCAGCCCGGTTCGCGTATTCCCTCCGGCAGGTAGGTCTCGCCCGCCGCATAGGCATGCGGCTCGTCGTGGGCATAGCGGTAGGCGTGGCCGTAGCCGAGTTCCTTCATCAATTTCGTCGGCGCGTTGCGCAGGTGGACCGGGACCTCGCGCGACTTGTCCTTCTTGACGAAGGCCATCGCCTCGTTGAAGGCGTTGTAGCCGGCATTGCTCTTGGCGGCGATCGCCAGGTAGATCACGGCCTGGCCGAGGGCCAGCTCGCCTTCGGGCGAACCGAGGCGCTCATAGGTCGTGGCGGCATCGTTGGCGATCTGCAGCGCGCGCGGGTCGGCCAGTCCGATGTCTTCCCAGGCCATGCGCACGATGCGGCGCGACAGGTACTTGGCGTCGGCGCCGCCATCGAGCATGCGGCACAGCCAGTACAGGGCCGCGTCCGGGTGCGAGCCGCGCACCGACTTGTGCAGGGCCGAGATCTGGTCGTAGAAGTTGTCGCCGCCCTTGTCGAAGCGGCGCGCATTCAGCGTCAGCGCGTTCTCGACGAACTCCGCGGTGATGCGGGTGACGCCGGCCGTCTCGGCCGAGGTCTTGGTCTGTTCCAGCAGGTTGAGGAAGCGGCGCGCGTCGCCGTCGGCGTAGCCGACCAGGGTGTCGACCGCGACCTCGTCGAAGCTCAGGTGCTGCAGCACGCGCTCCTGGGCGCGCTTGAGAAGCTGGCGCATCTCGTCGTCGCTCAGGGCCTTGAGCACGTAGACCTGGGAGCGCGACAGCAGCGCCGAGTTGACCTCGAACGAGGGGTTCTCGGTGGTGGCGCCGATCAGGGTCACCAGGCCCGATTCCACGAAGGGCAGCAAGGCGTCCTGCTGCGACTTGTTGAAGCGGTGGATCTCGTCGATGAACAGGATGGTGTGCTTGCCCTGCTGCAGGTAGTGCTCGGCCTGTTCGACGGCGGCGCGGATATCCTTCACCCCCGAGAGCACCGCCGACAACGCGATGAACTCGCAGTCGAAGGCGTAGGCGGTCAGGCGCGCCAGCGTGGTCTTGCCCACGCCGGGCGGGCCCCACAGGATCATCGAGTGCGGCTTGCCCGACTTGAACACCAGGTTCAGCGGCTTGCCCGGGCCGAGCAGGTGGCTCTGGCCGATGACTTCGTCGATGGTGCGCGGCCGCAGGGCTTCGGCCAGCGGCGGCGAGGGTTCGGTCTTGAAGAGGTCATCCATGATGCGCTCCCGGGACGCTCGAGGGAAATGCGAAATGTTGCGGAGTGTTGTGCATGTGTCTAGTGTAGCCGATGCAGGCGGCAGAGGCAGTCTGCACGGGCCGGCCCTGTCCTATAATTCCCCGTTTCCATGCCGGAGCCGCCCCATGACACATCCCGCGCCCGTCCTGATGATCCAGGACGTCTGGTTCAGGTGGACCAAGGCCTCGCGCGCCGCCGCCGATGCCGGGCCGCGGCTGGCCGTGCCGCGCGTGCACCGCCTGCCCATCCTGAGCGGCGAGGCCACGGTCCGCCACGAGGTGGCAGCGCTGGAAGAGCATGGTTTCGAAGCGCGCCACCTGGTGCGCCGCATGGACGACCCGGCCTGGGCCCACGACCGCCCTGCCCGCCCGGACAACCTGAAGGCCTGGCGCGTGGGCGAAGGATTTGCCGTATCCCTGTTCCGGCCGTGGGACAGCATGCTGACCACCAGGTGGCCGGCCTGGCTGGCTTCGCCCCTGTTCGATGGCGGGCTGGGCGGTGCGGTCCGGATCGACTGGAACGCGCGCTTTCGCGCCTCGGTCTGCGGTTCGAACCGTTCCTATTTTTATGAGGAACACACGGTCTGGGTGACCCTGCAGGCCGCGCCGACGGATTCCAGCTTCCTGGCGCTCGCACCGAGCAAGCACATCAACCTGCGCACCACGATCTACTGAATCAAGGCTTGCCGACGTAGAGCACGATCTTGCCGACCGCCCTGCCGCTTTCGCTCAGGGCATGGGCTTGCGCGATGTCTTCCAGTGCGAACTCGGCGCCGACGATCGGCCGCAGGCGGCCGCCGTCGACCATCCCGGCCAGCTTGTCGAGCACCGGCGCATTCGGCCCGATGAAGACGAAGCCGCCGCGCACGCCCATCGCGGCCGCCCTGGCCTCGTCCGGCGGACTGATGATCGACACCTGGATGCCGCCCGGCTTCAACAGCGACCACGAAGCTTCCTGCACCTCGCCGCCGATGGTGTCGAACACGGCGTCCACCGGCTCGACCGCTTCAAGCAGCGTGGTTGTCGTGTAGTCGACGAACTGGTCGACGCCCAGCGACTCCACCAGCGCGCGGTTGCGGCCGGATGCGGTGGCGACGACGGTGGCCCCGGCCGCCTTCACCAGCTGGATCGCCAGCGAACCGACGCCGCCCGAGCCTGCGTGGACCAGCACGCGCTGCCCTGCGCGGACCCGGGCGGTGTCCATCATCGCCTCCCAGGCGGTGATCCCGGCCAGCGGCAATGAAGCTGCTTCGACGTGCGAAATGGTACGCGGCTTGCGCGCGCATTCGCCGGCGCGGATCGCGACGAACTCGGCATAGGTGCCGTTGCGCGCCAGGTCGGGCCGCGAGTAGACCGCGTCGCCCACCTGCCACTGCGTGACCTGGCTGCCCACCGCCGCCACCACGCCGGAGACGTCCCAGCCGAGGGTCAGCGGCATCTGGTGCGGCATCATCTGGGCCAGGTAGCCGGCGCGGACCTTCCAGTCGACCGGGTTGATCGAGGCCGCCACCACCCGCACCAGCACCTCATCCGGGGCGATGTCGGGGACGGGAATCTCGTCGAGGGAGAGGACCTCGCGTCCTCCGTACTGATGGATGCGTACTGCCTTCATTGGGCGCTCCTTTTGCCTGCCGTTGGTCGTGAAGACCGATTGTACGGAAGGCTGTCGGGCGGAGCGCCCGGCAGCGGGATTTACTGGTTGACGACGTCGGCGCCCTTCGGCACCTCGAATTTGAACTGCTGGGCGCCCAGCGCCGGGTTGCGCTGGAAGTTGGTGAACTTCAGCAGCGAGACCTGGCCGAACTGGTCCTTCAGCTCCATCGCCACCGGCACGCCGCCCTTCAGGCCGATGCCGATCTGCTCGAAGGTGGTGTCCTTGGTCTTCGGCACCGCGGTCAGCCATTCGGCGCCGTCACGCTCGCCGGCGTCAAGCAGGGTGAAGTTCTTCTCCAGGTCATTGCTGCCGAACAGGATGGCGGCCGGCGACGAACCCAGGGCGTTGCCCAGCTTGCGGGTGCTGACCTGGTTCAGGTCCTTGTCGTAGATATAAAGCGTTTCGCCGTCGGCCTGCAGCAGCTGTTCATAGGGCTTCTGGTAGGTCCAGATGAACTTGCCTGGGCGGGCGAACACAAACGTGCCGCTCGAAACCGGGGCGGCCTTGCCGCTCTTGGACTTGGTCAGCTGCTGCTGGGTGAACTCCCCCTTGGCGGACTTGGTGGTGGCGACGAAGCTCTTGAACTGGTCGAGGGCGGCGGCGCCGGCGTTGGCCGACAGGGCGAACGCGGTCGTTGCGATGAGTGCTGCGAAACGGGTGGTCGTGAATTTCATATGGATTCCTCTTGTTGTGGTCCGCCGCCCATCGTTGACCGCGTGGGCGGGAGGACCCGCCCACCCTACAACAGCGGATAGGCGCGGTTATTCGGCGGTCGTCGCCGGCACGAGGATGTCGCGGTTGCCGTTCGACTGCATCGGCGACACCAGGCCGCTCTGTTCCATTTGCTCGATCAGGCGGGCCGCGCGGTTGTAGCCGATGCGCAGGTGGCGCTGGACCAGCGAGATCGAGGCCTTGCGGTTCTTGAGCACCACGGCCACGGCCTGGTCGTAGAGCGCGTCGGATTCGCCGCCGCCCTCGCCCGCCGGGATGCCCTCGGCGTTACCCTCTTCCAACGTGCCGCCTTCGAGAATGCCTTCAATATAGTTCGGTTCACCGAGCGACTGGAGATGTTTTACAACTCGATGCACTTCGTCGTCCGACACGAAGGCGCCGTGCACGCGGATCGGCAGGCCGGTCCCCGGCGGCATGTACAGCATGTCGCCCATGCCCAGCAGCGTTTCCGCGCCCATCTGGTCGAGAATGGTGCGCGAGTCGATCTTCGACGAGACCTGGAAGGCGATGCGGGTCGGGATGTTCGCCTTGATCAGGCCGGTGATCACGTCCACCGACGGACGCTGGGTGGCCAGGATCAGGTGGATGCCGGCCGCACGCGCCTTCTGGGCGATACGGGCGATCAGTTCTTCCACCTTCTTACCCACGACCATCATCAGGTCGGCCAGTTCGTCGATGATGATGACGATGGTCGGCAGCTTCTCGAGCGGCTCGGGATTGTCCGGCATGATCGAGAACGGATTCGGGATGTGCTCCTCGCGCTTGGCCGCTTCCACGATCTTGCCGTTGTAGCCGGCCAGGTTACGCACGCCCAGCTTCGACATCAATTTGTAGCGGCGCTCCATCTCGTTCACTGCCCAGTTCAGGGCGTGACCGGCCTGGCGCATGTCGGTCACGACCGGCGCCAGCAGGTGCGGGATGCCTTCGTACACCGACATCTCCAGCATCTTCGGGTCGATCAGGATCAGGCGCACATCAAGCGGGTCGGATTTGTAGAGCAGCGACAGGATGGTCGCGTTGATGCCCACCGATTTACCCGAACCGGTGGTACCCGCCACCAGGAGGTGCGGCATCTTGGCCAGGTCGGCGCAGACTGGTTTACCGGCGATGTCCTTGCCCAGGGCCACCGTCAGCGCAGAGGCACTGTCGCCATAGACCTTGGAACCGACGATCTCCGACAGGCGCACGATCTGGCGCTTCGGGTTCGGCAGCTCGAGCGCCATGTAGTTCTTGCCCGGAATGGTCTCGACCACGCGGATCGAGGTCAGGGAGAGCGAACGCGCGAGGTCGCGCGCCAGGTTGACGATCTGGCTGCCCTTCACGCCGGTGGCCGGCTCGATCTCGTAGCGGGTGACCACCGGGCCCGGATAGGCGGCCACGACCTTGGCTTCGACGCCGAAGTCGGACAGCTTCTTCTCGATCAGGCGGCTGGTGAATTCCAGGGTCTCGACCGCCACCGTCTCTTGCGCCGGCGGAGCTTCGTCCAGCAGCGCCAGCGGCGGCAGGCCGCCGTCGCCCGCCAGCTCGTGGAACAGCGGCGTCTGCATTTCCTTCTGGGCGCGCTCGGACTTCGGCACGCTGGTCATCTGCGGCTCGATCTTGATGGTCGAGGCCGCGCTGGCCACCGGCGACGGGGCCGCGGGCGGCATGGCGAGCGAGGACGGCGTCGACGGCGGCAGGATCACGGGCTCGGCGCGCGGCTCCAGCGCCGGCTCGGCCTTGACGATCGGCGGCGGGGCCGGATGCTTTTCGGTGTACTTCTGGCGCTCGTTGACCACCAGCTCGTCGCGCTTGACGGCGGCGGCTTCGCCCTGCTTGCGGTCTTCGTGGTCTTCCATGCGCATGCGGAACCAGTCGATCGTGTTTTCGACCGACTCGCCGATGCGCTCGGCCACGGCCAGCCAGGACACCTGGAAGAACAGCGAGAAGCCCAGGCCGAACAGCAGCAGGAGCAGCAGGGTCGCGCCGGTGAAACCGAAGGCGACGTGGGCCGAATGGCCGATCAGCTGGCCCAGCACCCCGCCGGCGGCGCGCGGCAGCTCGACGTTCCAGGTCCACAGGCGCAGGTACTCCAGGCCCAGGCTGCCGGCCAGCATGATGGCGAAGCCGGTCCAGCGCACGTACATCTCGCCGGCATGAAGCGGTTCGTCGCCCACCGGGGCCAGCTTGTCGGTCAGGCGGCGCCAGCCCTTCCAGACCCCGCGCAGGAAGATCACGCCCCACCACCAGGCCGAGAAACCGAAGATGAACAGCAGCAGGTCGGACAGCCAGGCCCCGGCCTTGCCGCCCAGGTTGGCGATCCTGGGGACGGAATTGGCGTGCGACCAGCCCGGATCGCCCTTGTTATAGCTTAATAAAATAAGCACGAAATACAGGAAGGCGACGGCCATGGCGATCCAGCGCGCTTCCGACAGGAGGCGCGACAGCCGGCCAGGCAGGGGCTGGCGGGCGCGTGTGGATTGCGCAGTGCGGGTGTATCCAGAAGTGCTGGCTTGGCTGTTCTTGCTCATTGCTTGTACTACGAAAGTGACATGGAAAGCGAAACAGAAGTGTTCGCTATCGACAATCCGCCCATTCTAAGCCATATACGGCTGGGCTGGCCTACGATTCATGCTCGAGTGCATCATCGTCTATAATCTTGTGTTGCAAACCGAGCCTTGATCTTTCTAAAGGCCGCCCCCAGTTTCCGCTTGTTCATCTCTTATTGAAGCCTCCCATGACTACTACCAAACACGCCAAAGTCCTGATTCTCGGTTCCGGTCCTGCCGGCTACAGCGCCGCGGTGTACGCCGCGCGCGCTAACCTGAGCCCGATGCTGGTCACCGGCGTCGAACAGGGCGGCCAGCTGATGACCACGACCGACGTCGAGAACTGGCCGGGCGACCCGCTGGGCGTGCAGGGTCCGGAGCTGATGCAGCGCCTGCTGCAGCATGCGGAGCGCTTCAACACCGAGATCGTGTTCGACCACATCCACACCACCTTCCTGAACGAGAAGCCGATCCGCCTGGTCGGCGACAGCAACGAATACACCTGCGACGCGCTGATCATCGCCACCGGCGCCTCGGCCCAGTACCTCGGCCTGCCGTCGGAACAGGCGTTCATGGGCAGGGGCGTGTCGGCCTGCGCCACCTGCGACGGTTTCTTCTATCGCAACCAGGAAGTCGCGGTGATCGGCGGCGGCAATACCGCGGTCGAGGAAGCCCTGTACCTGGCCGGCATCGCCTCCAAGGTCACCTTGATCCACCGCCGCGACAAGTTCCGCGCCGAACCGATCCTGGTCGATCGCCTGATGCACAAGGTCCAGGAAGGCAAGATCGTGCTCGAACTGAACCACACCCTGGACGAGGTACTGGGCGACAACAGCGGCGTGACCGGCCTGCGCATCAAGTCCACCGAGACCGGCGCAGCCAAGGACATCGCCGTGCACGGCCTGTTCGTGGCGATCGGCCACAAGCCGAACACCGGCATCTTCGAAGGCCAGCTGGACATGCAGAACGGCTACATCAAGACCCGCTCGGGTACCGAGGGCATGGCGACCGCCACCAGCGTGCCGGGCGTGTTCGCCGCCGGCGACGTGCAGGACCACGTGTACCGCCAGGCGATCACCAGCTCGGGCACCGGCTGCATGGCCGCGCTCGACGCGCAGCGTTATCTCGAAGCGCTGGAAGACGATCCTAAATAAGCAAGTAGCGCTACGATGGCGGGCATGAAGGATTTTTCCGAGTTAAAGGGCTTGCGCGACAAGCTCAAGGAAGACGAGCGCCTGCGCGCCATCGAGAAGGCCGAGCGCGAGAAGCGCGAGCGGATCGCGAAGGAGCGCGCCGTGGAGTTCCGCGGCGCGATGGAGGGCGTGACCAAGATTCCCGAATCGGACCGCTACGTATACCGTCCGGTGTACGTGGCCTCCGACCGCGCCTTCAAGGACCGCACCCCGCTCACCGAGGAAGAGGAAATCGAAGCGGTGCTGCGCGAGTCGCTGTCCGACGAGTTCGACGTCGACGGCCTGCTCGACGAAGACCCGTCGCTGAGCTACGCCCAACCGGGCGTCGGGCCGGACGTCGTGAAAAAGCTGCGCAAGCGCCACTTGCCCGTGCAGGACGAGCTCGACCTGCATGGCCTGAACCGCGATGGGGCGCGCGACGCCCTCACCGACTTCCTCCACCGCGCCAACCGCCGCGGCGTGCGTTGCGTGCGCATCGTCCATGGCATCGGCTACGGCTCGCCGCAGGGCCAGCCGGTTCTGCGCGGGATCGTGCACAGCTGGCTGGTGCAAAAAAGCGAAGTAGTAGCCTTCTGCGTTGCAGGTAAGAAAGATGGCGGACACGGGGCCCTGATCGTCCTGCTGCGCCCCGCCTTGCTCGAGTGAACGGCCGCACGGAATGCAACATGGACACAACAATATGATGTGTCCATATGTATTACCTGTAAAATGCGCTCACGGACATTTGACGAATTTGACGAGAAGGGAATGGTGGCGAATTGAAGGGTACTTCCGTGATTCCCATGGAGCACGGCCGCCAGGTCGACCTGCTGAACTGCGCCGACGAGCCGATCCACATTCCAGGCTCGATCCAGCCCCACGGCGCCCTCCTTTTCTTCACTGCCGACGGCGCGCTGGAAGGCTGGAGCGCCAACGCGCCGGCCATGCTCGGCCTCACGCCCGAGCTCGGCGCTCCCTATGCCTCGCTCGACCTGCCGCCCGCCGCGCTCGAATTGCTGGTCGAGTACATCGGACCGGGCGAGCCTGAAGTCACTCCTTCGATGGTTCCGGTCTGTATCGGCGGCGCCGACTTCGACTGCGTCGTTCATGCCGCCCTCGGCCGGGTGACTGCCGAATTCGAACAGCGTGAGGCGAGCGCCGACGAGGTGGCCCTGTTCGCGGTGAAGGCGCATGCCTCGATCGACCGCCTGCGCCGCCAGAAAACCATCGAAGGCCTGCTGTCGATCGCGGTGGAGCAGATCCGCGAGATCACCGGATTCGACCGCGTGATGGCCTACCGCTTCCGCCCGGACGACAGCGGCGACGTGGTGGCCGAAGCCCGGCGCGAGGATATCGTGCCCTACCTCGGACAGCGCTACCCGGCCTCGGACATCCCGGCCCAGGCACGCCGCCTGTATGTGCTGAACACGCTGCGTTCGATCATCGACGTCAACGACACCATGGTGCCGCTGCTGGGCGCGCCGGATGCGCTGCCGCTCGACATGAGCCATGCCGTGCTGCGCAGCGTCTCGCCGATCCACATCGAATACCTGAAGAACATGGGTGTCGGCGCCTCGATGAGCGTGTCGATCGTCATCAACAACCGGCTGTGGGGGCTGATCGCCTGCCACCACATGTCGCGCAAGCTGGTGCCCTATTCGATCCGCATGGCCTGCGACGTGCTGGCCCAGGTGATGGCCTCGACCATCCACAGCATCGAGTCGCGCCTGGAAACCGGGATGATCGAGCGCGCGGCCTCGACCCGCACCAAGCTGGTCGAAGACCTGCTGCTGGAAGACGATCCGCTCGAGACCTTCGGCCGCTTCTCCGACGCCATCCTGGAGGCGACCCAGGCGCAGGCCCAGGTCACCAGCTACTACCACAAGGTGCAGGTGCGGGGCGATGTGCCGTACGAACTGGCCGAGGCCATCGTCGCCTCGCTGCCCGAGGGCGCGCACGATTTGGTGGTGCGCGAAAAGCTGGACGACTGGCCGGAAGCGATCCGCGACCGGCTCGGCAAGTGGGTCGGCCTGCTGGCCCTGCCTTTCGATCCGGCCGCGAACGGCTGGAACGTGGTGCTGCGGGTCGAGCAGATCGAGCAGGTCGCCTGGGGCGGCCGTCCGGAGAAGACCACGGCCTTCGGCCCGCTCGGCGAGCGCCTGACGCCGCGCGGCTCGTTCGACGCCTGGTACCAGACGGTGCGCGGCCATGCGCATCCGTGGGAATCGACCATCCTCGCCAACTCGCGCCTGACCCTGGCCGAACTGGTGCGCGTGATGAACTCGCGCCGCGCCCAGACTGAAGCCACGCGGGCCCAGCTGCTGGCCATGCTCGGCCACGACCTGCGCGACCCGCTCCATTCGATCAACATGGCCGGCATGGTGCTCGAGAAGGGCAACAGCCAGCCGACCCTGGGCAAGCGCATCCAGTCCTCCACCAGCCGCATGCAGCGCATGATCACGCAGGTGCTGGACATGAGCCGCATCGACGGCGGCCTGGGCCTGGGCGTGGCGCTCGAGCCGGTCGACCTGACGGCCCTGGTGGAAGACCTGATCGACGAAGCGCGCCTGGCCTATCCGACCATCCCCTTCCAGCTGGCCTGCGACGAGCAGGCGATGGTCAATGCCGACAGCGGAAGGATGGGACAGGTGCTGTCCAACCTGCTGAGCAATGCGCGCCACCATGGCGAGGTGGGCAAGCCGGTGCGCGTCTGCGTCCGGGTCGACGGCAAGGAAGCGGTGGTCGATGTCAGCAATGCGGGCGCCCCGATCCCGCCGGAACTGGTGGCAACCTTGTTCAACCCCTTCAAGCGCGCCTCGCTGAACAACCCGCGCAACCGCACGGGCATGGGGCTGGGACTGTACATCGCGCAGCAGATCGTACGCGAGCACCATGGCGACATCGCCTACCGCCACGATGGGAACGAGGTCATCTTCTCAGTAAGGCTCCCGCTGTTATAAGGTCGGCGTTCGTAAATGCAGAGCGGCATGGTAGTCTAGCAACACTGTCCGCTCTTCATTACCGCATGACCCTCATCAAGTTCATCGAAATCATGGCGATCCTGGTCGGCGCCTTCTCCGGCTTCATCGAAGCGCGGCGCAAGCGCATGGACCTGGTGGGCGTCTTCACGGTGGCGTTCATCACCGCTTTCGGCGGCGGTACCCTGCGCGACATCCTGCTCGACCGCCGGCCGCTGTTCTGGGTCATCCACCAGGAATACGCGATCCTGATCTTCGTGCTGGCCCTGGTGGCGTCTCCCCTGATCCGCACCCTGCGCCAGATCGTCTCGGAACGCCTGATCGTGATCGCCGACGCGGTGGGCCTGGGCCTGTTCTCGATAGCCGGGGTATCCGCCGCGCTGGCGGCCGACATGCCGATCTTCATCGCCTCGATGATGGGTGTGATCACCGGGATCTTCGGCGGGGTGCTGCGCGACATCGTCTGCAACGAAGTGCCGATGGTGTTCCGCGACGGGAAGCCCTACGCGATCTGCGCCTTCCTGGGGAACTGGCTGTACCTCATGATGCGCCACTATGGCGTGGAGCCGGATTTCGCCCTGTGGACCAGCGCGCTGTTCATCAGCGGGCTGCGCTTGATCACCTGGAAGTTCGATCTGCAGATGGGGCGCTAAGCGCTCCTTTCCCCTCGCGCCAACAGGCGCGCCAGTGCCCTGCGCAATTCTTCCTGCGTATAAGGCTTGGCCAATACGCTGACGTCCAGCCCGTGCAGGCGCTCGGGCGCGACCACATAGCCGCTGGCCAGCAGCACAGGCAGCTTCGGGTGCTGCGTGCGGAGGTGATGCGCCAGGCCGATGCCGTCCATGGCCCCCGGCATGACGACGTCGGAGAACACCAGGTCGAAGCGCTCCAGTGGATGCCGCAGCGCGTCCTGGGCGTCGCGTGCCAGCGTGGCTTCGCAGCCGAGGTTGGCGAGCAACTCCAGGGTCGCGTCGGCGACCGCCGCATCGTCCTCGACATACAGCACGCGGGCGCCCGCCACCAGGGGCGGCGAGGTGGCGCCGTCCTCCTTCTCCTGCCTCCTGGCGGCCCTGCTGCGCGGCAGCAGGATCGATACCGCCGTCCCTTGCGCCGAGCTGTCGATCCAGGCCGTGCCGCCTGATTGCTTGGCAAAACCGTACACCTGGCTCAGACCCAGACCGGTCCCGGCGCCGACCGGCTTGGTCGTGAAGAAGGGATCGAAGGCCTGGCGCACCACCTCGGGCGGCATGCCGGTGCCGGTATCACGCACACTCAGCCAGACGAAGTCGCCGCTCAGTTCCAGCTGGGGCAAGCCCGGCGACGGCAGGCTGAGATTGCGGGCGTGGATGGTGACCGCGCCGCCGTCCGGCATCGCGTCCTTGGCGTTGACGGCCAGGTTGAGCAGCGCCACCTCGAGCTGGGTCAGGTCGGCATCGGCCAGCCACAGGCCGGGTTCCACCTCCAAGGTCAGCGCAATCCGTTCGCGCAGGGACTGCTGCAGCAAGTCCTGCATCTCCTCGAGCTGGCGTGCGATGTCGAGCGCGCCGCCGCTCAATGCCTGGCGCCGGCCGAAGGCCAGCAGCTGGTGGGTCAGCTTGGCGCCGCGCGAGGCCGCGCGCTGGATTGCATGCAGGGCGCGCTGCCAGCGTTCGCTGCCCGGCTCGACCAGCGGCAGCAGGGTCGTCGAGCCCTGGATCACCTGCAGCAGGTTGTTGAAGTCATGGGCCACGCCGCCGGTGAGCCGCCCGATCGCTTCCAGCTTGCGCGCCTCGTTCAGGGCGCTTTCGACGCGCTTGCGGGTTTCAGTCTCGGCGACCAGTTCGGCGGTGCGTTCCAGCACCCGCTGCTCCAGCAGCGTCGCCGCGCCCGACAGGGTCTGCATCTGGTCGCGCACCGTGTACTGCCAGGCGCGTGCCCGGCAGGCGGCATCGAAGGCGGTGCGCAGGACGTTGGCGGAACCCGGCCGTCCCAACACCGTGAGGTTCGCGAACTGGCGCAGGAAGCTCCATTGCAGGTGCGAGCCACCGCTGCCCGCCTGGGCGCTGAGCACGATCAGCGGCATGTCCGACCAGGCGGGCTGGCCCTGCAGGGCAGCGGCCAGCGGCGTCGCGTGCGTCTCCAGGGCGTCGTCGGTGAGCAGCAGCAGCCAGACGCCGGGGTCCTCCACCGCGGCGACCAGCTGCGCCCCGTCGGCACAGGGCCGGGCCTGCGCGCCCCACTCCGCCAGCAGGCCGGCCAGCGCCTGTTCGTCGTAGCCGAAAGGCGCGCAGATCGCGGCGACCACGCTGGCGCCGGGCTTGCGCGGGTCAGTCATGTTGCACCGGCGGCGGGTCGGAATCCTCCTGCGCGGCGCGCGGCACGCCGGTCAGCACGCCCTCGAAGCCGCCCAGTTGCGGGCCGACCGCGACGCCGGCACTGGTCAGGGAAAACTCGCGGATGCTGCTTTCATGGCGGCCCGGCCGCTTCTTGACGATCGAGATCGCCTTGCGGACCTCGCCCTCGGCCTCGAAGTAGCGCATCAGGATCACGGTGTCGCTGATGAAGGCGATGTCGAGCGGGTCTCCCACGTTTTCCAGCAGGCCGCTCTGGCCCACGACCAGGATCGACAGCACGCCCTGGTGCGACAGGTAGCTGAGCAGCTCGTGCATCTGCAGCATCAGCGCCTTCTCCTCGTGCATGGTCTCAAGGTAGGAATTCAGGCTGTCGATCACGACCACGGCCGCGCCATGGTCCTCCACCTGGCGCCGCACCTTCCAGATGAATTCCCCCGGGGAGATGCGCGAGGGATTGATGCGTTCCCAGTAGATGGTGCCGTTGTTGATGGCATCGGCGGCGCGCATCGACAGGCCGTTGGCCCGGTCGATCAGGGTTTCCCTCGACTCGTCGAAGGCGAAATAGGCGACGTGCTCGCGGCGCTCGGCCGCCACGTTGGCGTACTGCAGGGCCAGCGAGGACTTGCCGACGCCCGTGGGGCCGAGGATCATCACCGAGGTGCCGCGCATCAGGCCGCCGCCCAGCATCGTGTCCAGGGCCGGGACTTCGCTGGTGATCGTGTCGCGGATGCGTTCGCCCTTGTGCTCGTCCGCGATCAGGCTGGGAAACACGAACACCTCGCGCTCGGTGATGGCGAAGTCGTGCCAGCCGCTCTGGAACTCGGCGCCGCGCATCTTGACCACCCGCAGGCGCCGGCGCGCGGCGCCGAATTCGCGCTCGCGCTGCTCCAGCGTGATCACGCCGTGCACCGTGCCCTGCAGGTCGTACTGGCGCGGCTCGTCGGTCAGGTCGTCCATCAAGAGCGTGGTGCAGTTCTGCCCCAGCAGGAAGCGCTTCAGGGCGACGATCTGGCGCCGGTAGCGCATCGGGTCATCGGCGACCATGCGCAGTTCCGACATCGAGTCGATCACCACCCGCCTTGGCGCCTCTTCCTGCACCGCCTCGGTGATCGCCGAGATGGTCTGGCCCAGTTCGACTTCCGACGGGAACAGCACGCTTTGCTGGCGCCCGAGCTGGGCTTCCGCCGGCACGACTTCGCGCAGTCCGATGCCGTCCAGCGACCAGCCATGGCTGGCCGCGGTGGCGCGCAGTTCCTCCACCGTCTCGGACAGCGAGATATACAGGCACTTCTCGCCCTTTTCCGCGCCGTCGATCAGGAAGCGCAGGCCGATGGTGGTCTTGCCGGAGCCGGGACGGCCCTCGATCAGGTGGATACGCTGTTTCGGCAAGCCGCCGCGCAAGACCATGTCGAGTTCGGGGATGCCGGTATGGATTTTTTCCAGGTCGCTCATGTTGTTCTCTCTAGGCTTGTTGGAAGAGCGAGCTACACGCACACATGCCAATTAGACAATTTTTATGCATGATAGCTCAGCTCAGCCTGCGCTCGAATAGCAGGCTGGCTTCTCATGAAGCAAGAATAGGACTACAACTGATGAGCTTGGGAAACGCCGGATACCAGCCGCGAAGCTGGAAGCGCCGGCTTAGACGGCGTCGGGACCGGTCTCGCCGGTGCGGATGCGGATCACCTGCTCCACGTTCTGCACGAAGATCTTGCCGTCGCCGATCTTGCCGGTGCGGGCCGCCTTGATGATGGCGTCGACCACCTGGTCGGCCATGCCGTCGTCGACCACCACCTCGATCTTCACCTTCGGCAGGAAGTCCACCACGTACTCGGCGCCGCGATACAGCTCGGTGTGGCCCTTCTGGCGGCCGAAGCCCTTCACTTCGGTCACGGTCAGGCCGGTGACGTTCACTTCGGCCAGCGCCTCGCGCACTTCGTCCAGCTTGAAGGGTTTGATCACGCAGGTAATCTGTTTCATGTTCTTGTCTCTCTCGTAAAAACAGGGATTAGTCAGGGATGTTCTTGAGGTCGTCCATCCACACGGTGGCCTCGGAATCCGACGGTGCGCGCCAGTCGCCGCGCGGGGACAGCGAGCCGCCGTTGCCGACCTTCGGCCCGTTCGGCACGCAGGTGCGCTTGAACTGGCTGGTCTTGAAGAATCGCCACAGGAAAATGCCGAGGTTCTTCTTGATCGCACCCAGCCCGTACTCGTTGCGCACGTTGGCCGCGCTCGGCCACCTGCCCTGCTCGCGGTCGTGCCAGGCGCTCCAGGAAAGGAAGGCCACCTTGCTCGGCTTGAGGCCGTAGCGCAGCGTGTAGTACAGGTTGAAGTCCTGCAGCTCGTAGGGGCCGATGGTGTCCTCGGTGATCTGTGCCGGCTTGCCGTCCTTGTCTCCTCCGGGCACCAGCTCGGGGCTGATCTCGGTGTCGAGGATCTTGAGCAGCACGTCGGCGCCATTGTCGACCACCGCGCCGGTCTCGGCCACCCAGCGCACCAGGTAGGAGATCAGGGTCTTGGGCACGCTGGCATTGACGTTGTAGTGCGACATGTGGTCGCCCACGCCGTAGGTGCACCAGCCCAGCGCCAGTTCGGACAGGTCGCCGGTGCCGATCACGATCCCGTTGTGGAAGTTCGCCAGGCGGAACAGGTGGTTGGTGCGCTCGCCGGCCTGCACGTTCTCGAAGGTGATGTCGTATTCCGCCTTGCCCTCCACGTAGGGGTGGCCGAGGTCCTTGAGCATCTGGATGCAGCTCGGGCGGATGTCGATCAGCTGGGCGCTGCAGCCCACCGCCGCCATCAGGTCGTTGGCCTGCTTGAGCGTGCGTTCGCTGGTGGCGAAGCCCGGCATCGTATAGGCGAGGATGTTGGTGCGCGGCAGGCCAAGGCGGTCCATGGCCTTGGCGCAGACCAGCAGCGCATGGGTCGAGTCCAGCCCGCCGGAAACGCCGATCACCACCTTCTTGATGCCGGTGCTCGACAGGCGCTGGATCAGGGCCTGCACCTGGATGTTGTAGACTTCAAGGCAGCGCTCGTCGCGGCGCGCCACGTCGGCCGGCACGTAGGGGAAGCGTTCGATCGTACGCGCCAACGGCATGTCGCGCTCCAGGGGCAGCTCGAGCGTGAACTGTACCAGGCGGAACTTCGCTACTTCTTCAGCATGGCGGCGCACCGATTGCGCGAAGGTGGTCGCATGCATGCGCTCGTTCGACAGGCGATCGAGGTCGACGTCGGCGAAGATCACGTGCGAGTCGTCGCTGAAGCGTTCCGATTCCGCCAGCAGCTCGCCCTTTTCGTAGATGAGCGACTGCCCGTCCCAGGCCATGTCGTTGGTCGACTCGCCGCGCCCGGCCGAGGTGTACAGATAGGCGGCCAGGCAGCGCGCCGACTGCTGGCTCACCAGCTGGTGGCGGTAGCCGCTCTTGCCCACCACGACGTTCGAGGCCGACAGGTTGACCAGCACCGTGGCGCCGGCCATCGCGGCGAACGAGGACGGGGGAATCGGCACCCACACGTCTTCGCAGATCTCGACGTGGAACCGGAACAGGGGCAGGTTCTCGATCTCGAACAGCAGGTTCGCACCAAAAGGCACGCTTGCGCCGAACAGGTCGATTCGCTCCACCGCCGCGCAATCGGCCGCACTGAACTGCCGGGATTCGTAAAACTCGCCATAATTAGGCAGGAAACTCTTGGGCACCACGCCCAGCACCCGGCCACCCGCAACGACGGCGGCGCAATTGAAGAGCTGGTGGTTGACCTTGAGCGGCAGGCCGACGACCAGCGCCACCGGCAGCGCCTTCGAAGCCTCGATGATCTTCGCCAGGCCATCGAGGCAGCCGTCGAGCAGGGCGCGCTGGTGGAACAGGTCTTCGCAGCTGTAGGCCGACAGTCCCAGCTCGGGGAAGGCCACCAGCACGGCGCCTTCGTCGGCGGCCTGGCGGGCCAGCGCCAAGGTCTGCTCGACGTTGAAGGCCGGGTCGGCGATGCGGCAGCGCGGGATGGCCACGGCGACGCGGGCGAAGTGGTGCGTGTAGAGATTGAAGAATTGCTTGTTCATTGGTGAGACTTTCGCGAAGTCGTCGCTCATCAATTCGTTAGGGATGTCATTTTGAATTATCGCACGCATATCGTTTCTTCCTTGTCCGAGATTGGCCAGGAACAGTGGGACGCGCTGGTCTCGGCACAGGAAGATCCCAACCCTTTCCTGTCGTATGCCTTCCTGCACGCGCTGCACGAATCGGGCAGCGCGGCGCCCGAGACCGGCTGGCAGCCGCAGTACATCGTCCTCCACGACGGCGAGCAGCTGGCCGCCGCCCTGCCCCTGTACGTCAAAGGCCACTCCTACGGCGAATATGTGTTCGACTGGGCCTGGGCCGACGCCTACCACCGGCACGGGGTCGAGTACTACCCGAAGCTGCTGTCCGCGATTCCGTTCACGCCGGTGGCGGGTCCGCGCCTGATGGCGGTGGACGACGCGGCAAGGGCCGCGCTGGTCGAGGTGCTGGTGGCCACGCAGCGCGCGGCCGAGGTTTCCTCGACCCATGTGCTGTTCCCGCCCGAGGAACAGGCGCGCCAGTTGCAGGAGACAGGCTTCATGCTGCGTAGCGGCGTCCAGTTCCATTGGCTGAACGGGGGATACGGTACTTTCGAAGACTTCCTGGCCACGCTCGAACAGAAGAAGCGCAAGAACATCCGCGCCGAACGGCGAAAGGTGCGCGAGGCTGGCGTGACGATGCGCCGCGTGCGCGGGCGCGATGCGACGGACGCTGACTGGGTCCTGTTCAACCGCTGCTACCGCCACACCTACAAGGCCCACTATTCGACGCCCTACCTGAACCTGGACTTCTTCCGGCGTATCGGCGCGAGCATGCCCGACAACATCCTGCTCGTCCTCGCCTCGCGCGAAGGGCGCGACATCGCGGCGTCGCTGGTGATCCACAACGAGAGCACGCTGTTCGGGCGCTACTGGGGCGAACTGGAACACGTGCCCTGCCTGCACTTCGAGGCGGCCTATTACCAGCCGCTTGAGTTCTGCATCGAACAGGGGATCCAGGCCTTCGAGGGCGGCGCCCAGGGCGAGCACAAGATGGCGCGCGGCTTCCTGCCGACCCGCACCTGGTCGGCGCACTGGCTGGCGCATCCTTCTTTCGCGGATGCGATCGAGCGCTTCCTGGAGCGCGAGCGGGGTGGGATCGACGACTACATGGACGAGCTCAACGAACGCAATCCGTTCCGCCCCGGCCGCTGAGCTCCGGACGATGGAAAAATGTGAAATTTCGACACAATCCTGCGATTCGGGTACTATCCGCGAATGAAAGTATTGATCGTAGATGACCTGCCCCTGGACGCCGAGTTGACGCAACGGGCTCTGCAACGTTGCGACAACGCCTATCAGGTGACGGTGGTCTCGGACGGCGAAGAAGCCTTGAACACGCTGGACCAGACCCGCGACTTCGACGTCATCCTGCTGGACCTGGCCTTGCCCAAGGTCGACGGCTTCGAAGTGCTGAAGGAACTCTCCTCGAAACCCTTCTTGTCCGACATCCCCATCATCGTCCTGTCGAGTTCGCGCAGCGGTTCGGACCAGGTGCGCACCCGCATGCTCGGGGCCTGCGGTTTTGTCGAAAAGGCCCTGGACTTCTCGGCCTTCCACGCCGATCTCGCGCGCACGCTCGAGCGCAATGGACTCACTGCCTGATACGCCCCTGGCGCGGGGCTGTCACGCGCCCGCGTCGTCCGCCACGAACAAGTCCGGATGGCTCTCCGCGCACTCGCGCAGCAGGTTCCACACCACCTTCACCCGGCGCAGGCGGTAAAGGTCGGTCGGCGCCGCCAGCCAGAATGCACGCTCGGCGTGGAAATCCGGCAGCACCCGCACCAGGCGGCCGTTGTCGGGCACCGCATAGGGCGGCGCCATCATCAGGCCCATGCCGAGCGACGCGGCTTCCAGCTGCGCCGTCATGCCCGAGCAGCACATGCGCCGCCGCGGCGTGAAACCCAGCTCGTTCAGGTAGGACAGTTCGCGGCTGGCCAGCCGGTCCTGCACGTAGTCGACGAAGTCGTGGCCGGCCAGGTCGGCCTGGGTGCGGATCGGCGGATGCTTGGCCAGGTAGATCGGCGAGGCATACAGGTAGAAGTGAAAGGAAGCCAGCCGCGTCACCATGTAGCGGCCGGTGGTGGGGGCATCCATCGTGACGCCGAGGTCGGCCTCGCGGTTGGCCAGGTTGGCGAAGCTGGGCAGCGCCAGCAGGTCGATCGACAGGTCGGGATGCTGGGCCAAGAGCCTGGCCAGCAGCGGCGCCACCACCCGCACCCCGAAGACCTCGGGCACGCCGAGCCGTACCACGCCGTGCGCCGCCACCTCGGCCCCGCCGATCTGTTCGGCCGCCGCCAGCGCCGCCCCTTCCATCGCCTCGGCATGCGGCAGCAGCGCGCGCCCGACCTCGGTCAGCTCGTAGCCTTCGCGCGAGCGGTCGAACAGGGTCGAACCGAGCTGGGCTTCCAGCCGGTCGATGCGGCGCGCCACGGTCGTGTGCTCCACTTCCAGCCGGCGCGAAGCGCCCGAGAGGGTGCCGGCGCGCGCCAGCTCCAGGAAGAATCGCAGGTCGGTCCACTCAGGCAGCGTATTCATCGGACGGGTTGTTTGATATCAAGATGACATATTGTGCACTAGTGCACATTCCCCCTGCAATCGTTTGGCGCTTTTCTCATGCGGCAGCGCACAAACGGTGCGCCGCCGGAATCCTCCCTCGTCAACACGCGCACAAGCCTGGTGCGGCGGGCTGTGCATTTTTGCACAAAGGGGTGGGCGATTGTTGACTATCTAACCAAACCGGAGCAAGGCACACTGCTGACCATGCGAAAACCTGAACGCATGCCGCTATCAAAAATTAGGAGACATGAATGCGTCTGACCAAGAACAAACTGAAGCTGCTGAACCCCGCCATCCAGTCGGCCGTCGCCCTGCTCGTCCTCTCGGGCGGCAACGTGGCCTACGCGCAGGAAGCCACCACCGCCCCGCCGGCGGCCAGCGCCGAAGAAGGCGGCGTCAACAAGGTGGTCGTGACCGCCCGCCGCCGCGAAGAAACCCTGCAGGACGTGCCGGTCTCGGTCACCGCCTTCAGCGCCGACCAGCTCTCCAAGGTAGCGACGCCGGACATCACCGCCCTGGCCACCGCGCTGCCGAACACCACCCTGAAAGCCTCGCGCGCCACCAACTCGACCCTGACCGCCTTCATCCGCGGCGTCGGCCAGGCCGACCCGCTGGCCGGCTTCGAGTCCGGCGTCGGCATCTACATCGACGACATTTACCTGGCCAGGCCGCAGGCTGCCGTGGCCGACATCTACGACGTCGAGCGCATCGAAGTGCTGCGCGGCCCGCAGGGCACGCTGTACGGCCGCAACACCATCGGCGGCGCCGTCAAGTACGTCACCCGCAAGCTGGCGCCGCAGACCGACGCGCGCCTGCGCGCCACCATCGGCCAGTACGGCCAGAAGGAAATCGTCGCCACCGCCAGCACCCCGATCTCGGAAACCGCACGCATCGGCGGCACCTTCGCCCGCTTCAAGCGCGACGGCTTCGGCAAGAACCTGACCACCGGCGGCGAGAACTACGACAAGGATGTGACGGCGGCCCGCCTGTCGGCCGAGTTCACCCCGAACCAGGACCTGTTCATCCGCATCGCCGGCGACGTCACCCAGGACGACTCCAGCCCGAAGAACGGCCACCGCCTGATCGTCGGCCGCACCAGCGGCGCTCCGATCCTCTCGAACGTCTTCGACACCCGCGCCAACCTGATGAAGGCGCTCGGCCACGACCAGGAAGTCAAGGCGCACGGCGTATCGGCCACCGTCGAATACACCCTGAATAACGAGTGGACCGTCAAATCGATCACGGCTTCGCGCAAGGACAAGTCCTATGCACCGATCGACTTCGACTCGCTGGCGGTGGTCGACATGGAAGTCCCGGCCCTGTACACCAACAAGCAGTTCAGCCAGGAATTCAACCTCACCTACACCGGCGACCGTCTGCAGGGCGTGGCCGGCATCTACTACATCGACGCCAACGCCTTCAACCACTTCGACACCATCCTGGGCGGCGCGGTCCCGACCTCGACCTACACGATGGGCGACATCGACACCAAGGCCTGGGCAATCTACGCCGACGGCAGCTACAACGTCACCGACGCCTTCAGCGTCTCGCTGGGCGGCCGCTACACCGTCGACAAGCGTGAAGCCGAAGTGCTGCGCCAGATTTACCTGGGCGCGGGCGGCTCCCCGGCCCTGGGCAATGCCGGCGCCATCCTGTTCCGCACCGACACCGACCTGCGCGGCGGCGTCCTGAAGCGCGAAGACAAGAAGTTCACCCCGCGCGTGGCCCTCAACTACAAGCTGAACCAGGACCACAACGTCTACGCGTCCTACTCGGAAGGCTTCAAGGGCGGCGGTTTCGAGCCTCGCCTGAACGTGGTCGGCACCCGCATCCCGATCGCGGTGGCGCAGCGCGGCTACGAGCCGGAAACCATCGAGACCTACGAGCTGGGCCTGAAGTCGGCCTTCAACGGCGGCCGCATCACCACCAACGCCGCGGTGTTCTACAGCGACTACCAGGACGTGCAGATCCCGGGTTCGGTGGCGATCGACACCAACGGCGACGGCAAGGACGACAGCTTCGCCGGCGTGACCACCAATGCCGGCAAGGCCAAGATCAAGGGCGCGGAACTGGAAGCGGTGGCCAACCTCACCCCGAACTTCATGATCGCGGGCATGTACAGCTACATCGACGCCGAGTACAAGGAATACATCTCGGCCGGCGTCAACGTGGCGAGCCAGCGCACCTTCCAAAACACCCCGAAGAACTCGGCCAACCTGCGCTTCAACTACGACATCCCGATGCCGGTCGCAGGCTATGGCGGCAAGCTGTCGCTGATCGGCAGCGCCTCGTACAAAGGCGCCACCGCCCAGTTCGAGACCGCATCGCTGCTGGACCAGGAATCGTACAAGCTGTATGACGCGAGCATCGTCTGGACCCGCACCGACGGCAAGGTCCGCGTCGGCCTGCACGGCAAGAACCTGAGCGACAAGCACTACAAGACCGGCGGCTACCTGTTCCCGACCCTGGGCAACGAAGGCACCCTGACCGCGTTCTACGGCAACCCACGCCAGGTCTCGGCAACGCTCGAGTACCGCTTCTAAACCTTCCACCGAAGTACCCGCAGCATCTCCAGGCAGGCGCCCTCCCGGCGCCGGCCCGGAGGCTTGCCGCCCGAACAAACGCTGCAAAGCGCCCCGAACGAACACAGGATACAAGCCAGCGTGTCTATCTACACACCAATCAGCTACACCAGCAGCGACGGGCTGGCGCTGTACGCGCGCGATTATCCGCCAACAAGCGCGGCCACAGGCGCAGCCACCGACGCCGGCGCCGGCGCGCGGCTGCCGGTCATCTGCATCCACGGCCTGACACGCAACTCCGCCGACTTCGACGAACTCGCGCCCATCCTTTCCGCCATGGGCCGGCGCGTGATCGCGGTCGACGTGCGCGGCCGCGGCCACTCGGCGCACGATCCCAATCCCGACAACTACAACCCGAACGTCTACGCCGCCGACGTCGCCCGGCTGATGGAGCACCTGGGCCTGGGGCGCGCCATCTTCGTGGGCACCTCGATGGGGGGCCTGATCACCATGACCCTGGCGGCGCGCCGCCTCGATCTGATCGCCGCCGCCGTCCTCAACGACGTCGGCCCGGTGTTGTCCGTGCGCGGCCTGCAGCGCATCGCGGGCTATGCGGGCCGCTGCAATGCGCTCGCGAGCTGGGACGACGCTGCCGCCTACCTGCGCGACATCAACGCCTGCGCCTTCCCAGCCAACTCCGACGAGGAATGGGGCAAGTGGGCGCGCCGCGCCTTCGAACAGAAGGATGACGGCCAGCTGGCGCTGCGTTACGATCCGAATATCGCACAAGCGATACAGACGGGTAAACTGCGTCCGACCTCGCTGGCCGCGCGCATGGCCTTCCGCCGGCTGGCAAGGCGCCGCCCCACCCTCCTGGTGCGCGGTGCGCTGTCCGACCTGGTCGAGCAGGAACAGGCCGACTGGATGCGCAAGGCCGCCCCGGAACTGCATTACGCGGAAGTGCCGAACGTCGGCCATGCGCCCATGCTCACCGAGCCGGAAGCGCTGGAGGCGATCCGCGCTTTCCTGTCCAAGCTACCGTAAGAATCACAAGGAGACTGACATGCACCACCTGATCAAACCCCTGTCCATCGCCATCGTCGCCGCCTTCGCGGCGAGCGCTGCGCCTGGCGCGCATGCACAGGGCAAGGACCTGAAGATCGCCCTCATCGCCGGCAAGACCGGCCCGCTCGAAGCCTATGCCAAGGAAACCGAGACCGGCTTCATGATGGGCCTCGAATACCTCACCGGCGGCACCATGCAGATCAATGGCCGGAGAATCAAGGTCATCGTCAAGGACGACCAGTCCAACCCGTCGCTGGGCCGCACCCTGCTGGCCGAAGCCTACGGCGACGACAAGGTCGACATCGCGGTCGGCACCACCTCGTCCGGCTCGGCCATCGCCATGCTGCCGGTCGCCAAGGAATACAAGAAGGTGCTGATCGTCGAACCGGCCGTGGCCGACGCGATCACCCAGGAAAAGTGGAACAAGTACATCTTCCGCACCGCGCGCAGCTCGATGCAGGATGCGCTGGCCGCCGCCAGCACCTTCAAGAGCGGCAGCGTCGGTTTCCTGGCGCAGGACTACGCCTTCGGGCGCGACGCCATCGAGGCCGGCAAGGAAGCGCTCAAGACCACCGGCAGCAAGGCCGTCGTTGTGCACGAGGAATACGCGCCGGCCACCGCCACCGACTTCACCGCACCGGCCCAGCGCCTGTTCGACAAGCTCAAGGACAAGCCGCAGCCGCGCGTGCTGCAGATCGTCTGGGCCGGCCCGAATCCGCTGAACAAGATCGCCGACATGAAGCCGGAGCGCTTCGGCATCGCGCTGGCCCCGGGCGGCAACATCCTGCCGGTGATGAAGACCTGGAAGAACTTCGCCGGCACCGAAGGCACCATCAATTACTACTACGGCTTCCCGAAGAACAAGATGAACGACTGGCTGGTTGCCGAACACACCAAGCGCTTCAAGATGCCGCCCGATATGTTCACCGCCGGTGGCATGGCCGCGGCGGGCGCGGTGGTTGCGGCCCTGTCGAAGGCGCCCAACGCCAAGAACGGCGACGAGATGGTGGCGGCGATGGAAGGCCTGTCCTTCGAAACGCCCAAGGGCCGGATGAGCTTCCGCAAGGAAGACCACCAGGCGATCCAGCCGATGTACCACTTCCGCATCAAGAAGGACCAGAAGAACGAGTGGGACCTGCTGGAACTGGTGCGCGAGATCCCGGCATCCGAACTGCCGCTGCCGGTGCGGAACAAGCGCTGACATGACCGCACCCGCATCGCTGCAGTCCGCTGCACCTTCCTTGTCCACCCGCGACCTGACGATCCGCTTCGGCGGCCACGTCGCGGTGAACGCGGTGACGGCGGACTTCCATCCCGGCACCCTGACGGTCATCGTCGGGCCCAACGGCGCCGGCAAGACCACCTATTTCAACCTGGTGTCGGGGCAGTTGCCGGCCACCTCGGGCAGCGTGTTGGTGAACGGCCGGGACATCACCCGCGCCGGCGCCGCCAAGCGCACCCGTTTGGGAGTAGGCCGCGCCTTCCAGCTCACCAACCTGTTCCCCAACCTGACGGTGGCGGAAAACGTGCGCCTGGCGGTGCAGAGCCGCGCCGGCCTGGGCCTGAATTTCCTCTCGATCTGGTCGAGCCACCGGGAACTGATCGCGCGCGCCGAGCACTACCTGGAGCGCGTGGGCCTGGTCAAGCGCCGCGACGCCTGGGTGGCGACGCTCTCGCACGGCGACCAGCGCAAGCTGGAAGTGGCGATCCTGCTGGCGCTGGAACCCAGCATCATGATGTTCGACGAACCCACCGCCGGCATGAGCGTGGACGAAGTGCCGGTGGTGCTCGACCTGATCCATGCCGTCAAGCAGGAGCGCAACAAGACCGTGCTGCTGGTCGAGCACAAGATGGACGTGGTGCGCGCCCTGGCCGACCGCATCATCGTGCTGCACAACGGCACCCTGGTCGCGGACGGCAAGCCGGCTGAAGTCATGCAATCGAAGATCGTACAGGAAGCCTATCTTGGAACACCTGAATCAACAAAGGTCGCACATGCATAACGTGCCCAGCGAGCCGCTGCTCGTCCTCAAGGGCGTGCACACCCACATCGGCCAGTACCACATCCTGCAGGGCGTCGACCTTGTGGTCCCGCGCGGCGGCCTGTCGATCCTGCTGGGCCGCAACGGCGCCGGCAAGACCACGACCCTGCGCACCATCATGGGCCTGTGGAAGGCCAGCGCCGGATCCATCACGTTCGAGGGCCGCGACATCACGAAGATGGCCACGCCCGACATCTCGCGCTCAGGGATAGCCTACGTCCCGGAAAGCATGGCCGTGTTCTCCGACCTGACCGTGCGCGAAAACCTGTACCTCGCCGCACGGAATGGTCCTTTGGACGGGGCGCGCGTGGACTGGATCTGCGGCTTCTTCCCGGCCCTGAAGAAATTCTGGAACTACCCGGCCGGGAACCTCTCGGGCGGCCAGAAGCAGATGGTGGCGATCGCGCGCGCGATCGTCGAGCCGAGGAAGCTGCTGCTGGTCGACGAACCGACCAAGGGCCTGGCCCCGGCCATCATCCAGAGCCTGATGGCCGCCTTCCGCGAGTTGAAGGACACCAGCACCAGCATCCTGCTGGTCGAGCAGAACTTCAACTTCGTCCGTTCGCTGGGCGACACGGTCAGCGTGATGGACGACGGCCGCGTCGTGCATGCGGGCTCGATGGCGGCGCTGGCGGACGACGACGAGCTGCAACAGCGCCTGCTCGGCCTGTCTTTGGATTCACATCAATAGGAATCACCATGAGTGCAAGCCTTCCCATTGCCAGCAAGGACACGCCTTTGCCAAGCGCGCCGCGCGACATCGCGCCGCTGCTCCTGGTTCCGGTCCTGATGCTGGCCATGCTGCCCCTGGTCGGCAGCTTCCCCACCTGGGTCACCTTGAGCGTCGCCGGCCTGGCGATGGGCATGATGATCTTCATCATGGCGAGCGGCCTGACCCTCGTGTTCGGCCTGATGAGCGTGCTGAACTTCGGTCACGGCGCCTTCGTGTCGGTCGGCGCCTTCGCGGCGACCATGGTGCTGCTGCCGATGCGCGGCTGGCTCGAGATGGACTCGCTCCTGATCAACCTCGGCGTGCTGGCGCTGGCCATCACGGTGGCGATGGTCGTCACCGCACTATTAGGTTGGGCCTTCGAGCGGGTGATCATCATGCCGGTCTACGGCCAGCACCTGAAGCAGATCCTGATCACCATGGGCGGCATGATCGTGGCCGAGCAGCTGATCCATGTGATCTGGGGCGCCGAGACCATCGCCCTGCCGCTGCCGACCGCGCTGCGCGGCGCCATCTTCCTGGGTGACGCGGCGATCGAGAAATACCGCCTGGTGGCGGTGGTGATCGGCCTGCTGGTTTTTGTGGGCATGTTCCTGACCCTGAACCGCAGCAAGATCGGCCTCCTGATCCGCGCCGGCGTCGAGAACGGCGAGATGGTCGAAGCGCTCGGCTACCGCATCAAGCGCCTGTTCGTGATCGTGTTCGCGGCCGGCTCGGCGCTGGCCGGCATGGGCGGCGTGCTGTGGGGCCTGTACAAGGAGACGCTGACCGCCGCGATGGGCGGCGAGATGATGGTGCTGATCTTCATCGTCATCATCATCGGCGGCCTCGGTTCCGTGGGCGGCTGCTTCATCGGCGCCCTCCTCATGGCGCTGGTTACCAACTATGCCGGTTTCCTGGCCCCAAAAGTAGCGCTGGTCTCGAACATCATCCTGATGATCGCGATCCTGCTGTGGCGTCCGGCCGGCCTGTACTCGAAGATGCGGGGTTGATGAACATGCTGCACCGACTTTTATCCGCCGACATGCCGCGCAGCCGCCTGCTGGCAGCAAGCCTGCTCCTGATCCTGCTGGGACTGGCCTTCGCGCCCTTCCTGTTCTCGGGCGCGCGTCCGCTCAACACCGCCGCCACGATCTGCGTCTACATCGTGCTGGTGGCGTCCTATGACCTGCTGCTGGGCTACACGGGCATCGTCTCTTTCGCCCACACCATGTTCTACGGCATCGGTGCCTATGGGATCGGCCTCGGGCTGGCGCGCGTGGACGAGCCGACCTGGAGCGCGGCGCTGACCGGCCTCGGCATCGCCCTGCTGCTGGCGCTGGCCCTGGCCCTGGTGGTCGGCCTGTTCGCCCTGCGCGTACGCGCCATCTTCTACGCCATGATCACGCTGGCGGTCGCTTCCTCGTTCGCGGTGCTGGCCTCGCAGCTGTCGGACTTCACCGGTGGCGAGGATGGCATCACCTTCAGCGTGCCGGAAGTGCTCACGCCCGGCTTCACGCTGATGGAAAACGAGGTCTTCGGGCGCTCGATCGACGGCAAGCTGCTCACCTACTACCTGGTGTTCTTCGGGTCCCTGGTACTGTTCCTGTTCCTGCTGCGCTTGGTGAATTCGCCGTTCGGCCGGGTGTTGCAGGCGATCCGCGAGAACGAGTTCCGCGCCGAGGCGCTGGGCTACCGCACCATGACCTACCGCATCTGGGCCAACTGCCTGGCGGCACTGGTGGCGGCGCTGGCCGGCGCGCTGATGGCCCTGTGGCTGCGCTACGTGGGCCCGGACACCTCGCTCGGCTTCAAGGTGATGACCGACATCCTGCTGATCGTCGTCATCGGCGGCATGGGCACGATGTACGGCGCGGTGGTGGGCGCGGCCCTGTTCATCATCGCGCAGAACTACCTGCAGGGACTGATGGGCGCGGGTTCGGAAGCGCTGGCCGGCGTGCCGATGCTGGCGGCGCTGCTGCATCCGGACCGCTGGATGCTGTGGCTGGGCGTGCTGTTCATCCTGTCGATCTATTTCTTCCCGATCGGGATCGTCGGCAAGCTGAGGTTGCGCAGTTTCCTGGCGCGGCAAGCCCGGTAAGCCTTCCCTTCATTTCTCAGCAGCAGCTGACGGCCTCCCTTGCGGAGGCCGTTCTCTTTTCCGCGATTTAGTTCCCCTCCCGCCCTTGAGCCGCCCCCTGTCGCGCTCTACCCGCATTGAATGAACATCAAGTTTGCTTATCAGCCTGCTCATACCATAAGGACAACCATGGGCTCGCCGTCAGCCAGCGCGAGTGGACCACCATTTTCTTTCTGGCTCAGTACGAAAGGGGAATCATGAAGCGACTTACCTCACTCGCCGGCGCGGCCCTCGTCGCGGCGGCCACGTGGGCGCCACTGCCGGGCCATGCCGCCGGCCTTGTCGTCCTCGACGAAGGCTTCGGCAGCGTGGCCGGCCTGTCCGACTGGGCGCAAATCAACCGCAGCACGCCACCCGGGAACGCATGGTTCCAGGGCAATACCAGCATTTTTTCCGCACAATCGGGCGCAGCCGGCTCGTATGCCGGCGTCAACTACCTGAGCGCCGCCAACGGCCTCGGACTCGTGGACAACTGGCTGATCACCCCGACCCTGTCGCTGAACGGCCTGACCACCCTGTCCTTCTTCACCAACCGCGCACCCGATCCCGGCTTCTTCGACCAGCTCGAGGTGCGCTTCAGCTACGGCGGCAATACCAGCGCCGACGGCTTCGACACCCTGCTCCTGACCATCGGCGGCGAGAACAGTTTTCCCACGCAGTGGGCGCAATGGACGACGAGCCTCGATGTCCAAGGAGAAGGACGCTTCGCTTTCCGCTACCTCGGTAATGCCGAGACGCTTTCCTACATCGGGCTCGACACCGTCAAGGTGGTCACCGCCGTGCCGGAGCCGTCGACCTACCTGATGCTGCTGGCGGGCCTCGGCGCCGTCGGGGCGCATGCCCGGCGGCTGCTCAGGCGGGCGCCGGCGCCATCCATCAAAGAGGCGCCCCCCACCGTTTGAGGAGAATGCCATGTTCATCCATAAATTGATGTGTTTCCTGCCGCTTGCCGCACTGGCCCTCCCCGCCTGCGCCCAGCAAACCGAATCCCAGGCGGCGCCAGCCCAGCAGGGAATGGTGGTCGTGCGCGACGCCGACACCGGCGAACTGCGCGCCCCCACCGCGGACGAGGCGCGCGCCCTGCACCCGCGCACCAAGGCCTCGGCGGCGGGCGTGGCCGCGCCCGCGCCGAAGATGGTCACCGGACCCGGCGGACGCCGCTCGGTCCAGCTCGGCGAACGCGGCATGGTGTATTCGGTCGTCACCCGTGGCGCCGACGGCAAGCTCGAGGAGCAATGCGTGCACGGCGCGCATGCCGCCGACCAGGCGGTCCAGGGCGCACACAAGCACGGCGCCGCCAAGCAAGAGGAGCATCGCCAATGAAAGCTGCCACCTTCACCGCCCACCTGCGCAGTCTCGCCGCCACGCTGGCCTGCGCGCTTGCCGCCGCCTTTGCCGTCATGCTCGGCGGCATCGGCGCCGCGCAAGCGGCCGCCACCATCGTCATCGTCAACCTGAACGCGCCCGGCGAAGGCTTCAACGACCCGACGCCCGCCGCCCCCGTCGGGGGCAACACCGGCACCACGCTGGGCGCCCAGCGCCTGATCGCCTTCCAGCGCGCAGCGAGCATCTGGGGCGCCACGCTCGACAGCCCCGTGACGATCCGCATCGGCGCCGCCTTCGTGCCCCTGTCCTGCACGGCCAGCGGCGCGGTGCTCGGTTCCGCCGGCGCCGCCGAGATCTGGACCGATTTCCCGAACGCGCCGCGTGCCAACACCTGGTATCCGACGGCGCTGGCCAGCAAGCTGGCCGGCGCCGACCTGACCGCGCCGGAAGATCCGCACATCATCGCGCGCTTCAACTCGCGCCTCGGCCTGTTCCCCGATTGCCTGCCGGGCTCGCCCTTCTACCTGGGCCTGGACCGGCGCGCCAACGGCCAGATCGACCTGGTCACGGTGCTGCTGCACGAAATGGCGCACGGGCTCGGCTTCCAGACCTTCACCGACGACGAAACGGGCGAGCTGTTCTTCGGCATCCCCTCGATCTGGGACTACTTTCTGGTGAACAACCGCAATAACATGCCCTGGGTGGCCATGACCGACGAGCAGCGCCGCATCTCCGCCATCACCTGGCGCGGCCTGTCCTGGAACGGCCCGAACGTCACCGCCGCGGTGCCGCGCGTGCTGGCGCCACGCAGCAACCTGAACATCGGCGGCGCAAACGCCGGGGCTGCCAGGGGCGATTACTACGTCGGCGATGCGTCCTTCGGTCCGCCGGTCGGCGCCCGCGCCGTGAGCGGCCAACTGATGCCGGTGGTCGACCAGCCGAACGGCACCGGGCTGGCCTGCACGCCGCTCAGCTTCAACAATGCCCTGGCGGTGCGCAACAACATCGCCCTGGTGGACCGCGGCAGCTGCGATTTCGTCACCAAGGCGCGCAACGTGCAGGCGGCCGGCGCGATCGGCATGCTGGTGGTGGACAATGTCCCGGGCGACGTCATCGGCCTGAGCGGCGCCGATTCGAGCATCAGGATCCCGTCGCTGCGCATCACCTTGTCCGACGGCGTCGCCATCAAGGCGGCGCTGCAGCAGCGCTCGCGGACGATGTCGGGCGTGATCGCCACCTTCGGCATCGACCCCACCCGGCTGGCAGGCACCGACCGGCAACGGCGCATCGTGATGTACAGCCCCAGCATCAACCAGCCGGGGTCCTCGGTGTCGCACTACACCACCGAAGCCAAGCCGAACCAGCTGATGGAGCCGTCGATCAACGCCGACCTGCGGCACGTGGTCAGGCCGCCGTACGACCTGACCTTCCCGCTGCTGCGCGATATTGGCTGGTAATGCGCGGCTGGTGACTAGTCCTAGAATAGATTGACAGTTGTAAGTAGCAAGAAGAGTTCGTTCTTGCTGTCCTCAGAGCGCCCGATGAATCTCATCGGGCGTTTTGTATTTCAGGGCCTGGTGCGGCCGTTCGTGGTTGTAGATCGTTACTGACTGGGCAACCATGCGTCTTGCTTCGGCCAGGTCTTCGGGCCGTTGCAAGAGGAACTCAGTTTTGAGGATGCCATTAATGCGTTCGGCCAGCGCGTTCTGGTAGCAGTCATACCCGTCGGTCATCGAGCAGGTGATGCCGTGTTTCGCATGTAGGGCTTGATAAGCGCCTGCACAGTACTGGATTCCGCGGTCGGAATGGTGGATCAAAGGAAGGCAATTTTCCCTCGAGCGCAAAGCCATCTTGAGCGCTTGGGCTACTTCCTCGGTCTGGAGGCTGGCGTGGACATGGTAGCCGACGATCTTGCGTGAGTAGGCATCGGTGACCAAGCTCAGGTAGACACAACGCTGGCGCGTCGGAAGGTAAGTGATGTCGGCCACCCAGACCTGCTCTGGACGGTGAATATCGGTACCGTTTTCCGGCTTGAGCAAGTTCGGATGCTTGTAGAACCGGTGAAAGCTGTCTGTGGTCTTATGGAAGGCGCGTGCTGGTGGCACGAGTAAGTGTGCCCGCTTGAGCGTGGCAAACATGCCGTCGCGACCCAGCTTGATGCACTTGGCAGCAAGACGTCGCCGCAACATGTGATGCAGTTTGCGTACACCGATCCGGGGCTGTCGTCGCCTGACTTCCCTTACCAGTTCTACGACCTTCGCATCGCGCTCGTGCAGCGCCGCTTCGGCCTTGATCTGCTGGTAGTACGCCTGGCGACTCCAGCCCATGAATCTGCACGCCTTGGCGAGACTCAAGCCGGCTACCTGCCTTTGCTCGATGACCCGCCGGAATGCTTTTTTGGCAGCTTGACCCCGTATTCCTTACGGATCACTTCCAGCATCGCTTCGAAAAGCTGCGCCTTTTGGTTTGCGTCCTTGAGCTGCGTTTCCAGTTCCTTGATACGCTGCTCGGGCGTTTGGGGCACGGTAGGCTTGCTCACGGGATCGCTCCTGCGCTGGTTCGGTCCTCGCAGACTACCCCAATCCTGGCGACCATGCTTACGCAACCAGACCAGTACTGTGGAACGACCCTGTATCCCGTAGCGCCGCTGTGCCTGCTTGTACGTTAACTCGCCTTTTTCTACCTCATCAACGACCGCCAGCTTAAAAGCCAGCGTGTAATCTCGCTGAGTACGTTTTTCCCTCTCATCCATGTCAACACTCCTAAAAGTGTCAACCTATTTCAGGATGGGTCATGGTAATAAAAAAAGCCGGCATCCCGATGAGGGACGCCGGCTTTTATCGCTTG
Organism: Massilia sp. UBA6681; assembly: GCF_002454935.1. Lineage (NCBI taxonomy): Bacteria > Pseudomonadati > Pseudomonadota > Betaproteobacteria > Burkholderiales > Oxalobacteraceae > Massilia > Massilia sp. UBA6681. Next base: position 14,390 of record NZ_DKJX01000039.1, on the reverse strand, counting down.
CAAGGCGCGCTGCGTGCGTTCACGCGGCGCGTCATGCACCGGTGCTTATTCCTGGCCCTTGCGCTTGAACGCTTCGACGCCGCCCGTGATCTCGGCCTTGGCGGCTTCCGCATCGGCCCAGCCTTCGATCTTGACCCACTTGCCCGGCTCGAGGTCCTTGTAGTGCTCGAAGAAGTGCTGGATCTGCTGCAGGCGCAGTTCTTCCAGGTCTTCCAGCTTCTGGATCTTCTTGTACATCGGCAGGACTTTCTCGACCGGCACGGCGATGACCTTGGCGTCGCCGCCGCCGTCATCGGTCATCTTCAGCACGCCCAGCGCGCGGCAGCGCACCACCACGCCCGGCGGCAGCGGGAACGGGGTGATCACGAGCACGTCGCATGGGTCGCCGTCGTCGGCGATGGTCTGCGGCACGTAGCCGTAGTTGCATGGATAGTGCATGGCGGTACCCATGAAGCGGTCGACGAAGATCGCGCCGCTGTCCTTGTCGACCTCGTACTTGACCGGGTCGGCGTTCATCGGGATCTCGATGATGACGTTGAAGTCGTTCGGCACGTCTTTGCCGGCTGGGACGTTATTCAGGCTCATGGAATTCCTTGCTTGCTGAAGTTTTAATAAGGTGCGTCATTATAGCGAAAGCGGCAAGCGGATGGCGCGTCCGGTGGCGGCGCGCATCCGCTGGCAACCCGGCATCAGAGGATGCTGGCCAGCGCACATTGCCGGTAATGGTGCGCCGCTTCCCCTTCCTGCCCCAGCGCCTCGTGCATCTGGGCCAGCTTGAGGTGCGCCTCGCGCACCATCGCCGCATCGAGGGCATCCGACAGCGCCTGCTCCAGGTAGCGCTGCGCCTTGCCCCACAGCTTCTGCTTCAGGCATAAGGCGCCGAGGGTCAGGGCCAGCTCGGCGTCCCGCGGACGTTCCTTGAGCCAGGCCTCGCAGTGCTCGATCTGGGCCAGCAGCGAGGGCGAGCCGCTGGGGCCGGCCGCCTCGCGGTAGGCGCGCACCACACAGTCGTCCCAGTTGGCCTTGAGCGCCTCTTCGGCAATCTGGCGCGCCTCGTCGTGCAGGCCGCAGGCATTGAAGACATTGGCGGCGCGCGCCGCGACCGTGGGCAGGGTGCGCTCCGCCACCGGTACGCCGGCCCAGAGGCGGCGGATCGTTTCCGCATCGACGTTGCGCTCGGATAGCAGGGCTTCGTAGGCCAGCTCGCGCAGGCGCGTCGACAGCGCCGGATGCAGGGCCTTGCGCTTGTCGAGGATGCGCACCAGGCGCAGCACTTCCGGCCAGTTGCGGGCCTGCTGGTGGGCCTTCATCGACCATTGCAGCGCGTGGATGTGGCGTTGGCCGCTGGCATTGAGTTCGGCGACCGCCTCGAGCGCGGCTTCCGGCTGGTGGTCGTCGACCAGCAGCTCGGTCACCGTCATCAGGCGCGCGGTCTTGAGCGCGGGATCGTGGGCGATGCCGGCCAGCCAGGCGTCGCGCCGCGCCGGCTCGCGCATGCGGTGCGCGGCTCGGGCGCCGATCAGGGCCGCCAGGCCGGCGTTCTCCGGCAGCTCGGCGGCGCGCATGGCCGCTTTCTCGGCGTGGCCGAAGCGGCCTTCGAACAGGGCCTTGAGCGCGTCGCGCAAGCCCTTGTTGCCTTCGCGCTCGCGCTTGCGCTGGCGGTAGGCGGCCACGCGCTGCGGCATCTTGAGGGTCGACTTGAGCGCCCGCACCAGGCCGTAGAAGGTCAGGAACAGCAGCACCAGCAGCACGACGAACAGGTTGAGCGACATGTCGAGCCGGTGCGGCGGGTAGAACAGCACCACGTTGCCCGGATTGAAGCGTGCCGTCACGGCGATGCCGATGGCCGCGGCCATCAGGGCGACTAACCAGAGAAGGAGCCGCATCTTATTGCTTCGCCTTGTAGTTGCGCACCGCGTTCAGGCTCTCGGACAGCGTCGGCATCTCGATCGTCAGGTTGTTCGCCTGCACCTGGCGCAGCGCCGCCTGCGCCGACTGGGTGGCGCGGGAGCGGGTGTCGAAATACTTGAGCAGGATTTCCTGGCTGCTGGCCAGGTCGTCGCGGAAGGTCGCCTCGTTGCGCGACAGCAGGGCCAGGCGCGCGTTCAGCAGGCGCAGCTTGAGATTCTCGCGCACGAAGAAGGATTCGGTGGGCGAGAGCATCAGCGCTTCCGGCGTGTCGACGCTGCGCACGCGCACCAGCTGGCGCACGTCGTCCCACATCTCCTGGCTCCAGTTGCGCCAGGTCTGGATCATGCGCTGGCCCAGGCTCAGCTTGTCCGGCGCGGCTTCGGCAGCGCCCTTGGCATCAAGCTTGCCATCTGGTTTCCGGGTGCTGCGAACTGGGGCCGCCGGCAGCAGCGGCCTTTCGTCGGACAGCATCGGCAGCGTGTCGACCTGGGCGATGACGTTATCCAGGCGCAGCGCGACACCGGCCAGGTCGACCGCGGGCATCGCCTTCAGGCGCTCGATGTCGGCGCTGATGGCGCGGCGGATGTTCAGGAACTGCGGCTTGTCCGAACGGCCCAGCGAACGGTCGGCGTTCTGCAGCGCGATCAGGGCGCCCTGCACGTTGCCGGCCAGCTGCAATTGCTGGCTGGCCGTGTTCAGCACCTGCTCGACCTCGGACAGCGCCCATTCGTCGCGGTTCTTCGACAGGTCCTGGTAGAGCTGCTCGAGCGCCAGCTGCTGGGTCTGGGCCTCGGACTGGCGGCTTTCCAGCACGCCGACCTTGATCTGCAGCTCCTTGGCCGTATCCGACACCTCGCGCGCCAGCGCCGCGGTTTCGGCGTTCACGGCGTTGCCCTTCTGCAGGCTTTGCGCCATGTCGCGGCGCAGGGTGTTGATGCGGTTGTGCGAGGTCCAGGTCTGCACCGCCAGCAACAGGGCCAGGATGGCGACCGCCGCCGGCAGGGGGCGCTGCAGCGCCTGGAGCAGCCCCTCCCCCCTCGACGCGGGCGCCGGCGCCTTCTGCAGCGTGACGCTACCAGACGGGATGTGTTCTGGATTATTCTGTTGTTCGTTCATTCTTTAGATTGTATCGCGGCAAGTAAGCGTGCGTCGCCAGAACCAGTGAGGGTGATCCGATCGCACCCGAGCGCGCGCGCCGTCTCCGCTATCCGTGCATGGGGAACGATCAGGTGCTGCGCCTGCAAGCGGGCCAGCCCGGTCGCGGGATCGCGCTCCCGCACCAGCCCCGCCAGGCCGCGCAAGGCTTCCGAACTCGTGATTATCCAGTCGTTTGGCCCTGCCAGCAAGGCGTCCAGCCCGGCCGCCAGCGCCGCGCTCAAGGGCGGCACGCTGCGGCGGTAGGCGGCGACCGGGGTGACCTGCGCCCCGGCCGCGCGCAGGGTGTCGGCCATCAGTTCGCGCCCGCTTTCGCCGCGCACGATCAGCACGCGGCGCCCGGCGAAGGCCGACAGGTCGAGGCTGGCCAGCAGGTGTTCCGAATCGCTGTTGGCCGGATCCGGCGGGCAATGGATGGTGGCGTTCTCGTCCGTGACCCCATGGCGGGCCAGCGCCGCGCGGCTGCCCTCCCCCACGACGCCGATCGGCACGCCGGCCGGCCAGCCGTCCAGGTGGGCAAAGGCGGCGTCCACCGCATTCGGCGAAACGAACACGACCATCGCACAGGAATCCAGCCCGGCCAGCGCGGCGCGCAGCGGCGCGCTATCGTCGAGCGGCGCGATCTCGAGCAGCGGCAGCACCACGGCCCGGCGTCCCAGCGCGCGCACGGCCTGGGCCAGCGGCTGCGCCTGGGCGCGCGGCCGGGTGATGACGACTGCCCGATCAGGCATGGGTCAACCGCCCTGGCTTGGCGCCGGCGACGCGTCGGCGGCCGTCTCCTGCGCCGCCTCCAGCTTGCACGCTTCCAGGATCGCATGCGCATCCTGGTCTTCCAGCAGGATCGCCACCTGCTCGCCGAGGAATTCCGGATGCTCCCAGGAGCCCGCCACCTCGGCCTGCGCGGTGCGCTGGCCGTCCGGGGTCGCCACCATCGCGCGCAGGCGCATGGCGCTACCCTGGACGGTCGCAAAGGCCGCCAGCGGAATCTGGCAGCTGCCGCCGAAGATCTTCGAGACCTTGCGCTCGGCCGTCACGGCGCGCGCGGTGGCCTCGTGGTTCAGCGGCGCCAGGAGAGCGCGCAGGTCGACGCCGTCGCTGCGCGCGCTGCTCACGATCTCGATCGCCATCGCGCCCTGCCCGGCCGCCGGCAGGCTGTCTTCGGGTTCCAGGAGCGCGCGGATGCGCTGGGGCAGGCCGAGGCGCTTCAGGCCGGCGGCCGCCAGGATGATGGCGGCGTACTCGCCGCGGTCCAGCTTGGCCAGGCGGGTATCGAGGTTGCCGCGCAGCGGCTTGATGACGAGTTGCGGGTAGCGCGCGGCGATCAGGGCCTGGCGGCGCAGGCTGCTGGTGCCGACGATGCTGCCTGCCGGCAGTTCGGCCAGGCCAGCGTAATCGTTCGAGACGAAGGCGTCGCGCGGGTCTTCGCGCTCGAGCACGGCGGCCAGCTCGAAGCCTTCCGGCAGTTCCATCGGCACGTCCTTGAGCGAGTGCACGGCCAGGTCGGCGCGGCCTTCGGCCATCGCCACCTCCAGCTCCTTGACGAACAGGCCCTTGCCGCCTACCTTGGAGAGCGTCCGGTCGAGGATCTGGTCGCCGCGTGTTGTCATTCCGAGAATTTCAACGCTGCACTGCGGATATAATGCGGCGAGTCGGGCACGCACATGTTCCGCCTGCCACATGGCCAGGCGGCTCTCGCGGGATGCGATAATGAGCTTTTGAGGCGTCAGCTTCGCAGGCGCTTCCTGCGCCGATTCATTTGCTTTCAACACGGATTCTTTCACTGTCATCTAGCCTACCAGGACGATGCCGGTTAACGGCCCTTGCTCAAGATCACAAATTTTAGCATGGGGCCTCCTGCAGACGATGGCCAACCGCCATGGCACTAACAATTCATTTGTGGTCGATATGGAAAACCCTGCTGCACTAGACAACCCTGCCGTACAGCCCGCCCTGGACAAGGACGCGCCCTTGAAAGAAGACATCCGCCTGCTTGGCCGCCTGCTCGGCGACGTGCTGCGCGAACAGGAAGGCGAAGCCGTGTTCGAGGTGGTCGAGACCATCCGCCAGACGGCGGTGCGTTTCCGCCGCGATGCCGACCCGGTCGCCGGCGAGGAACTCACCACCCTGCTGCACCGGCTCACGCGCGACCAGACCATTTCGGTGGTGCGCGCCTTCTCCTATTTCTCGCACCTGGCCAACATCGCCGAGGACCAGCACCACATCCGCCGCCGCCGCGCCCACCTGATGCGCGGCGCCGCGCCGCGCCAGGGCAGCGTCGGCCATGCGCTCGGCAAGCTCGTCGATGCCGGCGTGCCGCGCGAGGTCGTCGAAGACTTCTTCAAGGACGCCCTGATCGCGCCGGTGCTCACCGCGCACCCGACCGAAGTGCAGCGCAAGAGCATCCTCGACGCCGAGCACGACATCGCGCGCCTGCTGGCCGAGCGCGACCGCGGCCTGACGCCCAAGGAACTCAATCGCAACACCCAGCTGCTGCAGGCGCGCATCGCCACCCTGTGGCAGACCCGCATGCTGCGCTACTCCAAGCTGACCGTCGCCGACGAGATCGACAACGCCCTGTCCTACTACCGCATTACCTTCTTGCGCGAAGTGCCGGGCCTGTACGACGACATCGAGGACGAGATCGCTTCCTGCTACGGCGGCGAGGCCAGGCTGGGCGAATCGCAGTACCTGCAGATGGGCAGCTGGATCGGCGGCGACCGCGACGGCAACCCGAACGTGAATGCCGACACCATGCGCCATGCGCTGGTGCGCCAGTCGACCACCATCCTCGACTTCTACCTGGACGAAGTGCACGCCCTCGGCGCCGAGCTGTCCACCTCGACCCTGATGGTGCCGGTGACGCCGCAGCTGCAGGCGCTGGCCGACGCCTCGGTCGACCATTCCCCGCACCGCAGCGACGAGCCCTACCGCCGCGCCCTGATCGGCATCTACGCGCGCCTGGCCGCCACCGCGCGCGAACTGGGCGTCGACCACATCCTGCGCAAGGAAGTCGGCGAAGCCCCGCCCTACCTCGACGCCGCTTTGTTCGCGGCCGACCTCGAGGTGCTGGCCGATTCGCTGCGCGCCAACCACGGCGCCGTCCTGGTCGAGCCGCGCCTGGCAGGCCTGAAGCGCGCCGCGCGCATCTTCGGCTTCCACCTGGCCTCGCTCGACATGCGCCAGAGTTCGGACGTGCACGAGCGCGTGCTGGCCGAGCTGTTCGCGCGCGCCGGCGCTCGAACGGACTACGCTGCCCTGGGCGAGGCGGACAAGGTCGCGCTGCTGCTGCGCGAACTGGCGCAGCCGCGCCCCCTGTATTCGCCCTACGAGAGCTATTCGGACGAGACCAATTCGGAACTGGCGATCCTGCGCGCGGCACGCGACATCCGCCAGCGCTACGGCAGCCGCGCGATCCGCAACTACATCATCTCGCATACCGAGACCGTGTCCGACCTGCTGGAAGTCCTGCTGCTGCAGAAGGAGACCGGCCTGATGCGGGTATCCAGCGGCACCAGCGACGTGATGGTGATCCCGCTGTTCGAAACCATCCCCGACCTGCAGCGCGCCAGCGGCATCATGGACGAGTGGATGTCGATCCCGCTGGTGGCCGGCGTCATCGAAAAGCAGGGCCGCCTGCAGGAAGTCATGCTCGGCTACTCGGACTCGAACAAGGACGGCGGCTTCCTGACCTCGAACTGGGAGCTGTACCAGGCCGAGCTCAAGCTGGTCGACGTGTTCGCCGCCAAGGGCGTCAAGCTGCGCCTGTTCCACGGCCGCGGCGGCACCGTGGGCCGCGGCGGCGGCCCGAGCTACGATGCGATCCGCGCCCAGCCGCCGGGCACCGTCAACGGCCAGATCAGGCTCACCGAACAGGGCGAGATCATCGCCTCGAAGTTCTCGAATCCGGAGATCGGCCGGCGCAACCTGGAACTGCTGGTGGCGGCGACCCTGGAGGCGAGCCTGGTGCCGCATCCGGCGGACGAGGTGAACAACGCCAGATTGGCGCGCTTTGAAGCCGTGATGGCCGAGCTGTCCGAGCGCGCCTACCGCGCCTACCGCAACCTGGTGTACGAGACCCCGGGCTTCACCGACTACTTCTTCAGCGCCACGCCGATCGCCGAGATCGCGGAACTGAACCTCGGTTCGCGTCCCGCCTCGCGCAAGTCGACCCGCCGCATCGAAGACCTGCGCGCGATTCCCTGGGGCTTCTCATGGGGCCAGTGCCGCCTGCTGCTGCCGGGCTGGTACGGCTTCGGCACCGCGGTGAGCGGCTGGCTGGCGGACGGCGACCGCGAGGAACGCCTGGCGCTGCTGCAGGAGATGCATGCAGGCTGGCCGTTCTTCGCGACCCTGCTGTCGAACATGGACATGGTGCTGGCCAAGACCGACCTGGCGATCGCCTCGCGCTATGCCGGGCTGGTGGCGGACGTGGAGCTGCGCGAGCGCATCTTCCGCCGCATCACCGCCGAGCATGGCGAGACCCTGCGCTGCCTGGAATCGGTGACGGGGGTGAGCGAACGGCTGGCGGGCAACCCGCTGCTGGCGCGCTCGATCCAGAACCGCTTCGCCTACCTCGACCCGCTGAACCACCTGCAGGTGGAGCTGATCCATCGCCGGCGCAAGCTGGGGGACAATGCGGATCCGCGGGTGCACCGGGGGATTCACTTGTCCATCAATGGGGTCGCTGCGGGCCTGAGAAATACCGGCTGAGCCGTTTTTGTAGGGTGGGTGGGTCTTCCCGCCCACGCGGTGATAGATAGCGACTCCGCTTTCGCACCGGATGATCTTGCTGCTAACGATCACCGCGTGGGCGGAGAATCCGCCCACCCTACGAACATCAGCTGGAGCAGGCCCCCAGCACACTGCCCTTCTTCAGGAACGCCGGCACCGCATTCGGCGACACGCACACCTGCGCCCCCGGATTGCGCTCGCTGCCGGTCTTGTTACACACCATCACCTTGCCCTCGCCGCAGCGCGCATCGATCACGTTGACCGTGGTGCTGGCCTGCGCGAAGCAGCTTTCCGGGCTGCTTGCTTGCGCCGTGAAGCTGAAGCTGCCCGCAGCGCTCGGCGCGAAGCTGGTCACCGCGCCGCTGGCGGTCGACAGCCCGCCGGCCGGGCTCCAGGTGAAGGTCGACGAACCCGCCGCGTCGCTCGCAGTCAAGCTCACGCTCTGCGGACCGTAGCCCAGCGCGATCGTGTTGGCCGGCAGGCCGGTGGCTTCCCCTGGCCCCGGGCTCACGCTGATCGAGGGCTGCGGCACGTGGCCCAGCACCCGCACCAGGCCTTCCGCGCTGGCGCTGTTGCCGCCCTTGTCGACGGCGCTCAGCACCACCTTCTGCGCGCCGATGTCCGAGCACGAGAAGCTGGTGCGCGAGGCCGTCAAGGACTCCACGCCCCAGTTGTCGCCCGTGCCGCCATCCAGCTCGCTCGCGGCGATCGAGGCGCTGCCGTTGGCGAGCGTCACCGAGACTTCCCGGGTGCGCACGGTCGGCGCCTCGAAGTCGTTGCTGACCGTGCCCGCGCGCGCACTCTCGGTGCTCAGGCGGTTCAACGCCGTCACCGTGTAGTAGTAATACTGGCCCGGCGCGACGCTGGCGTCCGCGAAGGCGCTGGTGGCGGTGTCGGTCACGCCCAGCAGGTTGGCCGGGTTGTCCAGGTCCATCTCGCGATCCGGCGAGCGGTAGATGGCGTACTTGCGGGTCTTCTCGAATTCGTCGGCGGATTCAGGCGCCGGCGCCCAGGCCAGGTTCACCGCGTTGTTCTCGCCCACGCTGGCGACCAAGCCTGCCGGTGCGGCGGGCGCCGCCGTGCCTTTCCAGGCCATGGTTGGCAGCAGTGCCGGACGCGCATAGGTGCTGTTCATCAGCGAAGTACGGTAGCCCAGCGGGTCGTTCTGCAGGAACTGGTGGCGGAAGTGGACCTGGCCCGAGATGTTTGCCGAAGCGCGGTTCAGCGCGATCTGGTTGTTGATCTCGTTCGGATTGCTCCAGCCTGCCGTGTCGCGCATCTTGTAGTCGGCCAGGCCGATGTACATGTGGCGCTCGTAGGCGTTGTCGTTCCACCACGGCACCAGGAGCTTGTAGTCCGAGCCGGCCTGGCCGATGTACCAGTAGACCTGGGGCGCCAGGTAGTCCACCCAGCCCTCGCGGATCCACTTGCGGGTGTCGGCGAACATGTGGGTGTAGTGCTGCAGGGCGCCGGCGCTGGTCGGGGAACCCACGGCCGGGTCGGTGCTGCTGCGGTAGATGCCGGACGGCGAAATGCCGAACTTCACCCAGGGCTTGACCGCGCGGATGCTGTCGTTCACGCGCGCGATCAGGATGTCGATGTTGTCGCGGCGCCAGTCGGCGCGGCCGGCTGCGGTATCCGGGAAGCCGCGCGGATCGGCGTAGTACGCCGCGTCGTCGCCGGTTGTGCCGTTCGGGTAGAAGTAGTCGTCGAAGTGGATGCCGTCCACGTCGTAGCGGTTGACGATGTCCATGATGACGTTCACGACGTGGTCGCGCACCGCCGGCAGGCCGGGGTTCAGGATCTTCACGGTGCCGACCGTGAGCAGCCATTCCGGATGGGCGAGCGACACGTGGTTCGGCGCGTACATCGCCGTGTTGTTCTGGTTGGACGCCGTGGCCACCGCGCGGTAGGGGTTGATCCAGGCATGGAATTCCATGCCGCGCTTGCGGGTCTCGTCGATCGCGAACTGCAGCGGGTCCCAGGCCGGGCTGGGCGCGCGGCCCTGCTGGTTGGTCAGGTAGTAGGACCAGGGTTCCAGCTCGCTCGGGTACATGGCGTCGGACTGGCTGCGCACCTGCAGGAAGGCGGCGTTCATGCCGGTGGCCTTGTTGTGGTCCAGGATGGCCTTGAGCTTGGCCTGCTGCTGGGCCGGCGTATCGAGACGGCTGGGCCAGTCCAGGCTGATGTGGGTGCTGATCCACACGCCGCGCATCTCGCGCTTGGGTGACACCGTCTGTGCATCGGCGTGGGAAATGGAAGCGACGAGCATGGCGGCTGCCGCTGCAAGCAAAAGTTTTTTCATGTTGTCTTTTTTTGCAGGTTGAGGTGAGCGCACCAGGGGAGCGCTGGTGGCGGTCCCCGGCGCCTCTCCACGCGCCGATGTGTTGCCATCCGCAAAACAGGGTACGCGCGAGCAATTTTGACAACCAATGAATTTAGCTGGGGCCGGCATAACTGTCATGCATGAGTCGCGTGGCGGCCACGGCCGCAGCAGAATCGTGCCGGACAGCGCAAATGCGATGCTAGGATGGCAGCACCAATCCTTGAGGAGGCCGCCATGGCGATCCGGAATGGCATGCCGGTGCCGGCGATCGCCGGCGCCCTTGCGGGCGGACCGGCCATGGCGGATGTGCGGAGGCAGGCAACGACCGGCAAGCTGCCGGGGGGCCGGTTCGACCTCGACCTTGGGGATGCGGTGACGCCTTCACTGCTCATTCCCGGCCTGCCGTCCTCGCTCGCCCACAGCCTTGGCGATAACGCCGCAGCCAATGCCACGCTCGGCCGGGGTGGCCATGTCGAAACCCATACAAGTGAGAGAGTGTACGACGCCGGTCAGCGCGGCGCCCGAACCCGCGTCCTGGGCCATGCTGCCCATCGACGCACCCCTGCTGGGCCGTTGCCCGCGAAGGACGCCACGACCAGCGCATTGACCAGGAGGTGAACCATGAAAACCGATATGCGACTCCAGGCGCTGGCCTTTGCCTGCGCCCTCGCCAGCGCCCCGGCGCTGGCCGACGTGCACGGCCAGGCGACGCTGGGAAACCTGCGCTTCACGTTGATCGATCTCGATCCGAACGATGCGGTCACGCCATCGCTCGAATGGGTGCTTCCGCAAAACCAGGGCTGGAGCGGGTCGAACGGCTACATGTCGGTCATGTACGACGCCTCCAGCACCGACTGGAGCTGGGGCGAATACTACAACCGCTATGCCAATCCCGAGGCGCGCCAGCCTGCCCAGATCGACTACGCGCCCGGCCCGCATGTCTCCTTGTCGACCGCGTACGCGCATCCGGACCCGCTCGGCCAGCTGCTGTCGCTATCGGTCGGGAGCGCTCCGCCGGCGGGAGCATACACGCATCTCACGGCCGACGTGCGCAGCGAACAGCTGGGATTCTGGCTGTCGCCGAATACCCGCGTTTCGCTCAGCGTCGACATGAACGGCAGTGCCGGCGCCGAGGAGCAGGACTCGCACAGCGAGTACCTGCGCCTCCTGCTGGGCTTCGGCGTGGTCGACTACCTGACCTACGGTAACAGGGATGAGATTCGTGTCCAGCGCGAGACCGGCACGGCTGCGGGCCTGGCACCGGGCTTCGCCGAAACGGGCACGCTGACGGTCGACTTCAGCAATCCCTACGGATACGCGCGCCGGGCCGACCTGCAGCTGTCGCTCGGCGCCGAAGCCTGGGCCTCGCCCATCAGCGCCGTGCCCGAGCCGTCCAGCCATGCCATGCTGCTGGCGGGCGCCGCCCTGCTCGGATGGCGCCGCGCGCGCACTCAGCGCCGGATCGACAGGCCGACGGTGAAGGCGACATCCGGCGTGCGGCTATTGAGTCCACGCGACAGCATCGCGTCGAGCTGCACGTCTTTCGACAGGAGATAAGCGGCGCCGACGTCGAAGCTCGCCTCGGTGCCGCCGTGGCGGCTGCGCGCAATATGCGGCAGCGCCACTTCGACGATGCCGCGCAGGCGCTCGCCGAAGCCCTTCGCCAGCACGATGCCGAACAGGCCGTAGCGGTAGCGCCCTGCGCCCTCTCCATCGCGTTCGACGCCGATCCCCGGCATGACGCCAAGCGCCATACCGTTCGGCAGGGTCCACTCGCCGATCACGCGCAGCGCGGGCCGTACGCCTTCGCCGCGGAAGGCGCGCGAGCCGCTGTCGAATTCCGCCGAGGCCAGCAGGCCGACCGAAGGGCGGCTGCCGGCGGCGTCGATGAGGTGCCAGCCCAGGGCCAGCGTGGTGTCGCCGTAGCCGGCGTCGGTGCTGCGCCCGCCGCCCGCACCAAGATGCCGATTCATGCGCCCCTCGGTCTCGACGCGCAGCTCGACAGTGTCGGCGACGCCGAAACGCAGCACGGTGGGCGTGGACAGGACGCGCTCGCGCCCCGCCCGGTTGCGGTCGCGTTCATACTGCAGGCCGGCTTCGAGCTGGAAACGGCCCTTGCCCACGACCGTGCTCGATTCGACGAAGTCGGGCCGGCCGCTTTCGATGACGTCCTGGGCCTGCGCGCCGGCTGCGCACAGGGCGACTGCCACAGCCAGCATGGTGGTGTGCTTCATGGGATGCTCGCGAGGTGGATGCCTTGCATGAGAGGTAGCGCAAACCGGGTGCTCCGGCCGCACCGGACAAAAAAATGCCGTCCAGTTCATCACTGGACGGCATCTTTTACCAAACGGTAAAAATTACTGGTTGTGCAGGAAGGTCTTCAGCTTGTCCGAACGCGACGGCTGGCGCAGCTTGCTCATCGCCTTGGCTTCGATCTGGCGGATCCGCTCGCGGGTGACATCGAACTGCTTGCCCACTTCTTCCAGTGTGTGGTCGTTCGACATTTCGACGCCGTAGCGCATGCGCAGCACCTTGGCTTCGCGCGGGGTCAGCGAGTCCAGCACTTCCTTGATCACGTTGCGCATCGAGGCGTGCAGCGCGGCGTCCAGCGGCGCCAGGGTGGTGTTGTCCTCGATGAAGTCGCCCAGCTGCGAATCGCCGTCCTCGCCCATCGGGGTTTCCATCGAAATCGGTTCCTTCGCGATCTTCATGATCTCGCGAACCTTGTTCTCCGGCATTTCCATCTTGGCCGCCAGGGTCGGCAGGTCCGGCTCGCTGCCGGTTTCCTGCATGATCTGGCGCGAGATGCGGTTCATCTTGTTGATGGTCTCGATCATGTGCACCGGCACGCGGATGGTACGGGCCATGTCCGCGATCGAACGCGTGATCGCCTGGCGGATCCACCAGGTCGCGTAGGTCGAGAACTTATAACCGCGGCGGTACTCGAACTTGTCCACCGCCTTCAACAGGCCGATGTTGCCTTCCTGGATCAGGTCGAGGAATTGCAGGCCGCGGTTGATGTATTTCTTGGCGATCGAGATCACCAGGCGCAGGTTGGCCACGGTCATTTCGCGCTTGGCCTGGCGGGCGCGCTTCTCGCCTGCCGCCATCTGCTTGTTGATGCGGCGCAGGTCGGCCAGCGGCAGCGCCACGCGCGCCTGCAGGTCGATCATGCGCTGCTGCAGTTCCTTGATGGCCGGCAGGTTCCGGCTCAGCACCGCGCTGTACGGGTAGGCGCAGTCGACTTCGCGGTCGCCCCATGCCAGGTCGGTCTCGTTGCCCGGGAAGACCTTGATGAAGTGGGCGCGCGGCATGCCGCAGCGGTTCACGCAGATGTCCAGCACGGCGCGCTCGATCGAACGCACTTCGTCCATCTGGCCGCGCAGGGTGTCGCACAGCTTTTCCACGATCTTGGCGGTGAAGCGGATGCCCAGCAGCTCGTTCGAGATGATGGCCTGGGCTTCTTCGTACTCGTCCGAACCATAGCCGCTGGTCTTGAAGGCGTGGCCCATGCGGTCGAACTGCTTCTCGATCAGGGCGAACTTCTCGAGCGCGCTCTTGCGCAGCTGCGCCAGCTGCTCGGTCGAGTAGCCGGCCGCGCCACCGCCGGCGGCGCCGTCTTCTTCCTCTTCCTCGACTTCCTCTTCTTCTTCCTCGTCGTCGCCGGCGCGCGCCGGCGCGGCGGCGGGCGCAGGCGCGGCATCGTTCAGGTCGACGAAGCCGTCCACCACGTCGTCGATCTTCATCTCGTCGGACGCGATCTTGTGCGACAGCGCGATGATCTCCGAGATCGTGGTCGGGCAAGCCGAGATCGCCTGCACCATGTCCTTCAGGCCGTCCTCGATGCGCTTGGCGATCTCGATCTCGCCTTCGCGCGTCAGCAGCGACACCGCGCCCATTTCACGCATGTACATGCGGACCGGGTCGGTGGTGCGGCCGAAGTCGGAATCGACGGTCGACAGCGCGGTCGCGGCGGCCGCTTCCACTTCGTCGTCGCTGGTGGCGGTCGGCACGTTATCCGACAGCAGCATCATTTCGGCTTCCGGGGCGCGCTCGTAGATCGCGATGCCCATGTCGTTGAAGGTCGCGATGATGCCTTCGATCGCTTCCGGATCGACGATGTTTTCCGGCAGCTGGTCGTTGATCTGGGCGTGGGTCAGATAGCCGCGCTCCTTGCCCATGTTGATCAGGTTCTTGATCTGCTGGCGGCGCTTTTCCAGTTCCGCTTCCGAGAAGCCGCTTTCGCCGCCCAGCATGCCGGCCAGGC
>NZ_DKJX01000093.1:0-25886 GCF_002454935.1 Massilia sp. UBA6681 | reverse complement strand
CAGGTGCCGGCGGGAGGCGGGATAGTCACGCCTGCCAGGCACGAGCTCGGTCAACAAGACGGTTCGGGGCAGGAAGAGAACGCTGCACACTTTTGTGCACGTTTTTGCTAGCAGATCGGTGCAACTGGTAAAACGAGAGGAAGGACTGGCGCTGCGCGTCCGCTAGGACGACGGTGCGGGGAGGGAAGTCATCGAAAGTCTCCGGCTTATGGGTATGGGTGCTGCATACCCATTCTAGCCTTGGAGATATTGCGCACAAGCGAGCACGCGAGCACGCCGCTTGTGCGCTTTTGCACAGGCGATTTCCTGTGCAACATCAAACTATGTTTACTGCATCAACTCGGAGATCATCTTCACCGGCGCATTGCCGTAGCCGAGGAACTGGTCGTGGAATTCCTTCAGGTTGAAGCGCTCGCCCAGCTGCTGCTTGCGGCGTTCGCGCAGCTCCATGATCTGCTCGTAGCCGCTGTAGTAGCTGGTCAGCTGCACCGAGGTGAGCGTCACGCGGCGCCATTTTTCATCGGCTTCCTGGCGGGTCTGGAAGGCCTGGCGCACCAGCAGGTCGATCGCCTCGGGCTGCTGCATGCCGAGCACGTGGACGCTGTAGTCGAGGATGGTATTGGTGACGCTGCGCAGGTTCCACTTCGAGTACATCAGCCACATCTCGGGCGCGTTGTCGCCGTAGCCGTTCTCCAGCATCATGCGCTCGCCGTACACGGCCCAGCCCTCCACCATCGCGCCGTTCCCGAACAGCGACTTCACCAGGGACGGCGAACGGTTCGCATACACCAGCTGGGCGTAGTGGCCGGGGATGGCCTCGTGGATGTTCAGGATCTGCAGGATCCACTCGTTGTACTCGCGCAGGCTGCTCTCGGCCTGTTCCGGGCTCAAGCCGTCGAGCGGCGTGACGTTGTAATAGGTCTTGTCCTTCGGACGGTAGGGGCCCGGCGCGTCGATGCTGGCGCCGGCCACGCCGCGCTGGTACATCGGGGTCTCGCGTACTTCCAGCGGCTTGTCGGCGTCCAGGGTGAGCAGATTCTTTTCGGTGACGAACTTGTGCAGCGCCGGGATCTGGCGGCGGATCTCGGGCAGGAAGTTCTCGCGCGAGACGTGGCGCTCGGAGAGCTTGTTGATCATCATGCCGATCTTCTGGAAGCGCTCGCGCGGCTTGGCCACGCCGGCCATGTAGCGCGGCCACAGTTCGTCCGAGATCGTGTCCATGCGGGCGAGCAGCTCCTCGCGCGTGGCCAGGGCCTTGCGGAAGGTCTGTTCGGCGGTGCTGGACGACTGGATCTCGAGCGCGAACTTCTGCTCGTATAGCTCCTTGCCGGCGCGGAAGGGGCGCGGCTTGGCGGCGTTCTTGTCGAGTGCATCGAGGAAGTCGACGTAGGCCAGCACCGCAGTGCCGGCGTTGGCGATGCGCTGCGCGAAGATCGCCTTTTCCTGCGTGGTCAGGATCGATTCCTGCGCCGCCTTGCCCAGGTCGGCCAGCACCGCGATGGTGCCCGGCGCCTGCGCGATGGCGAGCTGGGTGTGTTCGCGCGTCGGGTTGGCGATCGAGGCTTGCGCCGCCGCATAGAAGGCCGGCACGTTGGCCAGGCGCTTGAGGATGGTGCGCAGGCGCTGCGGCTTGGCGGCGTATTCGGTATTCAGGATCAGGTCGAGCGGCTGGGCGACGTTGTACAGCGCCGGGTTCCACTCGTATTCGCGCCAGGTCGTCAGGTTCCAGCGGTCCTTTTCCAGCTTGTTCACCAGGAGGGCCAGGTCAGTGCGCTGGCGGTCCGACAGCTGGCGGGTATCGAGCTTGCCGAACTTGTCCAGCCATTCGTTGGCGAAGGCCAGCTTCTTGGCGCGCGTGGCGGCGTCCGGAATGGTGAGGTTGGCGGCCTGGTCGAACTTGCCGACGTAGATGCCGCCTTCCGGATCGACGCGCCACAGCGCGGTCAGGTACTGCATGCTCATCGAGTCGAAGCGGCGGTCGAGGCGTTTCTCGCTGGCGCCGGCGGTCGGGCTTACGGCGACGGCGGTAGCGGCAGTCGCCGCGGCAGCGGTGGCAACGGCCGCTTTCTTTGCCCCCTTCTTGACTGGCGCCTTGGATTTATTCGTTTTCGCTTTGACCACTTTCGTGGCTTTGGCCTTGCCCTTGGCGGGCTTGGTGGTCTTGGCGCTGGCCGGCGCCAGCGCGAAACTCGCCAGCAGGACTGCCAGCGCGATCTTCGTTTTCATCATCCTGTTCGAACCCTGTCGATTAAAAGGTCGGCTTCCCCCGCGCGGCAAGCGCAAGGCGGAGCCCGGAAGAGTAGCACCATTCAGCCCGCTTGCGCATGGCTGAAACATTCCGACACTTAGTGCAAACTTAATCGGCGGCGCCGGAACGGATCATCTGCTGGTGGATCGCATTCACCGTTTCCACGGCTTCGCGTCCGCGCGCGATTCCATGCAGGACGATGCTGTTGCCGCGGTCGAAGCGGTGGCCGATGTGGACCGTGTACGAGCGCGTCACCCAGGCGAAGAAGCCGCCGGCGTAGCTGGCCTCCATCATGTCGCGCCACTTCACGCCACGGACGCCGCGCGCCCACGGCAGGACACCCGAGACCACCCAGACGCCGATGTCGTCGTAGTACAGCTGCACGCTGCGCACCAGCAGGAAGCGGTAGCCGACCACCAGCGCCGACAGTGCCAGTACCGCGGCGGCGGCCAGTTCGTTCCAGCGGAAGGCCAGCGGCAGCGCGACCAGGAACAGCAGCGCGGCCAGCGCCAGCACGCCGGCATAGGCCGTCCACGACTTGACGCCGATGACGCGCGCCTGTGCCGCCGTTGCCGCTTTGTCCAGTTCCATCCGTCTTTACTCTTCTGTAAAAATCGGCATGATCACATGGAATGCCGTCCTACGCCAGGCCCTGCTTCAGCATGGCGAGCATCTCGCCCGGCGACATGCGCGCCGCCATCTCGGTCCCTTCCAGCAGGCTGTCGGCCAGGTCGCGCTTGCGACCATGCAGTTCGACGATGCCTTCCTCGATGGTGCCGCGCGCCACCAGGCGGTAGATCGTGACCGGGCGTTGCTGTCCCATGCGGTGGGCGCGGTCCGAGGCCTGGTCTTCCACCGCCGGGTTCCACCACGGGTCCATGTGGATCACGTAGTCGGCCGCGGTCAGGTTGATGCCGACGCCGCCCGCCTTCAGGCTGATCAGGAACAGCTCGCCTTCGCCGGCCTGGAAGGCATCCACGCGGCGCTTGCGTTCCTGCATCGAGGTGGCGCCGTCGAGGTACTGGTAGGGGATGTGCTTGCCATCGAGGTACTTGCGGATCAGGCTGAGGTGGTCGACGAACTGGCTGAACACCAGCACTTTGTGGCGGTTCTCCAGCAGGCCGTCGACCAGGCGCGCAAAGGCGATCAGCTTGCTGCTGGCGATGCCGGCGCCGGGCGCCACCAGTTCCGGATTGCAGACGGCGCGGCGCAGCCGCATCATCTCGGCCAGGATCTCGATCGACTTCTGGCTTTCCGGCGCTTCCAGCGCGGCCAGCTTGTCCAGGGCATCGCGGCGCAGCGATTCGTACAGCGCGCTTTCTTCCTGGGTCAGCTCGACCGGCACCACGATCTCGGTGCGCGGCGGCAGCTCGGTGAGCACCTGGGCCTTGGTGCGACGCAGGATGAAGGGCTGCGTGAGCCGGCGCAGGCGGTTCCTGGCCCCCAGCTCGGCGCGCTTGTCCTGAGCCTTTTCGATGGGGCCGGCGAAGCGCAGCTGGAACTGGTCGGCGCTGCCCAGCAGGCCGGGGTTGATGAAGCGGAACAGGTTCCACAGCTCGCCCAGGTGGTTTTCCAGCGGGGTGCCGGTGGCCGCCATGCGGAAGTTCCCCTGCAGCGCCATCACGGCTTGCGAACGCTTGGTGTGCATGTTCTTGATGGCCTGGGCTTCGTCCAGCACGATGCTGTGCCATGGCCGTTTTGTAAACAATGCCGCCTCCAGCTGCAGCAGGCCATAGCTGGCCACCACCACGTCGAAGGGACCGGCTTCTTCCAGCAGCGCGGCGCGGTCGCCGGGGCCGAACAGCTTCAGGTTCAGGGTCGGCGCGAAGCGCTGGGCTTCGGCGATCCAGTTCAGGCAGACCGAGGTCGGCGCGATCACCAGCGCCGGACCATCGGGCGCACGCGTGAGCAGCAGGGCCAGGGCCTGCAGCGTCTTGCCGAGGCCCATGTCGTCGGCCAGGCAGGCGCCGACGCCTAAATGGGCCAGGCGTCCCAGCCATTCGAAGCCCTCGCGCTGGTAATCGCGCAGCTCGGCCTGCAGGGTGGACGGCAATGCGGGGGTGAAGGCTTCGCTGTCGGCGATGCGCTGCAAATGCTTGCGCCAGGCCGCGTCGCTGTCCACGCTGCCGGCCTCGCGCGCCAGTTCCGCCAGCGAGAAGCTGGCCAGCGGATGCATGCGCAGCTCGTCCCCAATGATGGTCCCGTAGTCGCCGAGTTCCATCAGGCGGCGGTGCAGCTCGTCGCTCAGGGCCAGGTATTCGTTGTCGCCCAGCGCCACGAAGCGGCTTTTCCCTTCGCGCACGCGTTCGAGCAGCGAGCGCAGGTCCAGTACCCGCTGCTCGTCGACTACGATCTCGCCATTCGCGGCGAACCAGTCGCGGTCGCGCCGGACCTGGATGCGCACCGATGTCGAGTTCGCGCGCTTGGTGACGCGGAATTTTTCGCCCTCCGGCCAGGCCACCACCACCTTGCCCGGATCGAGGCTGCGCAGTTCCTCCACCAGCTCCAGGCACAGCAGGGGCTGGCCGAGCAGCCATTCGCCGTGCTCGAGTTCTCCGTGCTCGAGCGCCTGGCAGGCGCCGACCAGCTGGCGCTCGGCCTCGCGTTCCGCATTCAGGTCGCGCCGCGCTTCGGTGCGTATGCCGTTGACGTCGGCGATCACGCTTTCCGCGCCGGTGCCGGGCGAGTAATAGGCGCCGCCATCGAGTGGACGGACCAGCACCTGCATGCTCAGGCCCTGCTGGTAGGGGCGCAGGTGCAGGTGCAGGCGCGGGTCGGCCGCCACCTGCTCGATGTCGCCGGGGCTGGCGCCGATGTCCGACTGCACCGTGACGATCGAGGAGATCGCGCTGATCGCGCGCAGCACGCGGCGCTCGGCTTCCACCGGCACTTCCAGGCCCTCGCCGACGATGGCGGCGATGCGCCGGTGTTCCTCGTTGACGCGCACCAGGCGCAGGCGGGTCGGCGTCTCGCGCGTGACGATCACTTCGCCGTCCTGCTCGCCCGGCGCGGGGTGGAGCGAGATGGTGACCTTGCCGCCGCGCGCCTTCACCAGCAGTTCCGGCTCGCCCGGCAGCAGCTCGACGCGGGTACCCGGCGAGTCCATCCAGAACAGCAGCGGATGGCCGACCAGGGCAGCGAGCGCCTTGTCGCGCTCGAACTCGAAACGGATGCCGGTGCTGCCGTAGTAGCGCCGTCCGGCAATGCTTGCCACCGCCTGCAGGTCCTGGGCGGTGAGGAACTCGAGCTGCTGGGCATCCTCGGCCAGGCGCTTCAGGCCGATGGCGCGGCCGCGGCTCCAGCCGCCCTGCGCATCGCGCTTCTGCTCGCGCGGCTCCAGCTCGCGCACCCCCATGTGCTCGTCGTAGCGGATCATCCACACCAGGCGCGATTCGCGCACCACCTCGGCATTCAGCGCCGGCTGCAGGTTGATCAAAGCGTTGAGCTGGCGCTCCCAGGCTTCCTCGCGCTCGAACCAGTGGGGCAGGTCGGTGATCCGATGACGGCGCCGCAGCTCGCTGGCGCGGGCTTCATGGGTGATGGCGCCCGCTCCGCCGATCTGGCCCAGCAGCGCGGCCAGCTGGGCCGACAGCAGGTCGAAGCCGGCGCGCTCGGACTGCGCCAGCATGTCCTCGATGTCCTTGCGCTTGCCCTGCAGTTGCGGCAGGCCGAGCCAGTGGTGCATCAGGGCGCGGAAGGTGAAGGGCTCGAGCGCCATCTCCCAGCTGCGCGAGGCCAGCACCTCGGCGTCGACGGTGCCGCGCCGGATCTCCTGCAGCATGCTGAGCTGGAAGACCACGGCCGTCTCCGGCCGCTGCACCGCGCGGGTGGCGATTTCCAGCCAGGCGTCGGCCAGCTTCAGCTGCGCCGGCTGGTTATTGCGCAGGAGGGCGGCCAGGTAGAGGTGGGCGCCGATACCGTCGAACACGGCCTTGCGCTTGCCGGTCTCGCGGCGCAGCTGCTTGAGCGCCGCCTCGATGCCGGGCAGGGCGATGTCGGGCTCGTCGCGCAGCAGGGCGATCACGTTGCGCAGGAACAGGCCGGCCGCATCGTCGACCTCCTGCAGCAGCCCGGAGGCGTCGTCGAGCCGGCCGCACAGGATCAGGTGTTCGCCCAGCGCGATGCGCAGCGCGATCGAGGGATCGCCCTGGCCCGCGTGGCTTTCCGCGGCGGCGCGGAGCGCGGGCGCAAGTTGCGGTTCGCGCTGCGCATGCTGGACCAGGGTCGCCAGCACGCCGTCGCGCAGCGAGGGATCGATGCGATCGAGCAGGGCGGGCTCGAAGGGACGTGCGCAGACCTCGACCAGCGGATGCAGGTAGGACGCTTCATGGCAGCGCAGGCAGGCGGCCAGCAGCGGCGTGACCGTCGATCCGTTCTCGCCGGCCAGCAGGGCCATGCGCAGCAGGGCCAGGCCCTGGCGGTAGCTGCGCAGGACCGGCGTGCCCTGCCAGTCGCGGCGCAGCGGCGTGACGCGCTCGTAGGCCGCGCGCAGGCCGGCGAACAAGTCGCCCGACAAGGCGTGCTCGATGGCCGGCCACACGGCGCCCGGCGCGATCGTGACGCCGCGCTCTCCCGCCTCGAGGACCAGGCCCGCTTCGCGCAGGCGCGCCAGCTCGGCCGCCCATTGCTCGGGCGGCAGCGGCAGGCCGGCGGCCATCAGGTGTTCGAGGATGCGCTGGCGGCCCATGGGCTCGCCGCCCAGCGCCAGCAGGGACAGGAGCGCCTGCTCGCCGCTTTCCAGTTCTTGAAAAATCATGCAGCCGGCAGGTTCTCGATCTCCACCGCCGGCAGGCCGGCAGGCACGGGGATGTGGAAGACACGCAGGTAGAACACCAGCTCCGATTCCAGCGTCGTCACCACGCTCTCGGCCTTGCGGAAGCCGTGGCCTTCGCCCTCCAGGGTGATGTAGGCCACCGGCACCCGGCGCGCGCGCAGCGCCTCGACCATGGTTTCGGATTGCTGGGGCGGCACCACCATGTCGTCCAGGCCCTGGAAGAAAATCATTGGCCGTTTCAGCTTGTCGGTATGGTGGATCGGCGAACGCTCGCGGTAGACCTGTTCGGCGCGGTCCGGCGGCGCGATCAGGTACTGGTTGTAGTGCGACTCGAACTTGTGCGAATCCGCATCCAGTCCGGCCAGGTCGGACACGCCGTAGTAGCAGGCGCCGGCCTTGAACAGGTCGTGGAAGGCGAGGGCGGACAAGGTCGTCAGGCCGCCGGCGCTGCTGCCGCGCACCAGCAGGCGCTCCGGATCGACCAGGCCCTGCTCTGCCAGGTAACGGGCGCCGGCCACGCAGTCCTCCACGTCGACCACGCCCCACTGGCCCTTGAGCAGGTCGCGGTAGGCGCGGCCGAAGCCGGTGCTGCCGCCGTAGTTCACGTCCAGCACGGCGAAGCCGCGGCTGGTCCAGAACTGGGTCGCCAGCTTGAGGGTGCTGGCCGCCATGCCGGTCGGGCCGCCGTGGCCGATGACGATCAGGGGCGGCAGTTCGCCATGTTGCGGAGCGAAATCGGCATTGGTCGGCGGATAGTGGAAGGCGTAGGCGCTGCGGCCGTTCGCGCTGGGGTAGCTGATCGAACGTGGCACCGACAGGTAGCCGACATCCGGCAACTGCGCGATCGAGCGCGCCAGTACCTCATGCTGGCCGCCATCGAGGTCGATGCGCGCCAGTTCCAGCGCGACCGTCGGCGCGCCGCCCAGCAGCGCGACCGTGTGCGCGTTCACGCGCAGTTCGCGGATTTCCTCGTAGGGCGTCGGCACCTCGGTGAGCTGGCCATTGCGCAGGCGCGCCAGCTTGCTGACGCCGCCCTCGATGTAGGCGCACACGATTTCCTCGTCCGAAGTAAAGCCGTACAGCGAACCGCCGAAGGTCCACAGCGGCCCGCCGAATTCCGCCTCGCGCGGGCACAGCGCCCCCACCACGCCATGTTCGAAGCGGTACAGGTTCCACCAGCCGCTGCGGTCGGACACGAAGTGCAGCACGCCGCCAGGGGACCATTCCGGCTGGCAGACCGATTCCTGCGGCCCGCCCGCCACCAGCCGGCCATTGGCCAGCGTGCCGTCGTCCATGATGTCGGCCAGCCACAGCTCGCTGCCTTCCCAGGGCATGCGCGGATGGTCCCAGCACAGCCAGGCCAGGTGGCGCCCGTCCGGAGAGATGCGCGGCGCGGCATAGAAGTCGTTGCCGTCCACCAGCACGGTTTCGACACCGTCGAAGCCGATGGCGGCGATCGTGTTCTCGGGGTAGTGGCCGCCGGCCGCATGGTCTTCGCGCACGGCCACCAGGCGCCGGCGCTGTGCGTCGACCACGAAGTCGGCGTAGCGCTGCTTGTTGTCCTCGGCAGTGACCGGCGCCGGCTGCGCGCCCGGCTCGACCCGGTACAGCCGGCCGTCGCCGTGGTTCGAGAACCAGGCGACGCCATCGGCGACCGTGACCGCGCCGCCGCCGTATTCGTGCACCTTGCTGCGCACGTTGAACGGGGCCGGCGTCAGTTCGCCCCGGCTGCCCACCAGCGTCGAGCGTCCCGCCTCGCTGGCCCGTCCTTCCAGCCAGTACAGGTCGGCGCCGTCGAGCACCAGCGAGGCGAGCGGCGTGGCGCCGGCCGCGACGCTTGACGCAGTCATCGGGGAGGTCCAGGTGCCGCAGGGTGCTTGCTGTTTGGTCATGGCAGTACTTTCATCGACAAGAAACGCATTATAAGTGTGCCCCCAAAGATGCGATAATGGAGGTTTTCCCTCCGCCGTCATTGTCAGCCATGCCACAATTCGCCCCGCTTCAGAACGACACCTTCCTGCGTGCGCTGCTGCGCCAGCCGACCGACTACACCCCGGTGTGGCTGATGCGCCAGGCGGGCCGCTACCTGCCGGAATACCGCGCCACGCGCAAGCAGGCGGGCTCGTTCCTGGGGCTGGCAAAGAATCCGGATTTCGCCACCGAAGTCACGCTGCAGCCGCTCGACCGCTATCCGCTGGATGCGTCGATCCTGTTCTCGGACATCCTGACGGTGCCGGACGCGATGGGCCTGGGACTGTACTTCGCCGACGGCGAGGGCCCGAAGTTCGAGCGCCCGCTGCGTACGGAAGCCGAGGTACGCGCCCTGCAGGTACCGGATATGGCGTCGCTCGACTACGTCTTCAAGGCGGTGACCCAGATCCGTACCGCCATCAACGGCCGCGTGCCCCTGATCGGATTCTCGGGCAGCCCCTGGACCCTGGCCTGCTACATGGTCGAAGGCGGCGGTTCGCGCGAATTCCACACCATCAAGAAGATGATGTACGCGCGCCCCGACCTGATGCACCACATCCTGGACACCAACGCACGCGCAGTGAGCCAGTACCTGAACGCCCAGATCGACGCCGGCGCCCAGGCCGTGATGATCTTCGATTCCTGGGGCGGCGCGCTGGCCGACGGCGCCTACCAGGAGTTCTCGCTGAACTACATGCGGCAGGTCCTGAGCCAGCTGCAGCGCGAGAAGGACGGCGTACGCATCCCGGCGATCGTGTTCACCAAGGGCGGCGGCCTGTGGCTGGACGAGATGGCGGACATCGGCGCCGACGCGCTGGGCCTGGACTGGACCGTCAACCTGGGCAAGGCGCGCGCGCTGGTGGGCGACCGCGTGGCCCTGCAGGGCAACCTCGACCCGGCCATCCTGTTCGCCGAACCGGAGCAGATCCGCGCCGAAGTCGAGCGCAGCCTGACCGCCTACGGCAAGCCATCGAACGGCCATGGCCACGTGTTCAACCTGGGCCACGGCATCTCGCAGTTCACGCCGCCGGAGTCGGTGACCGCCATGGTCGAGGCTGTGCACAACTTCAGCCGCCAACAGCGCGCCGTATAAGCGGTCGGTATTGTCTCCAGCTGCAGCACCCATTGCTGCAGCAAAATCTCACTTGTTCACAAGTTCGTTAAACCACAAAATTATTCCTGTGGACATCTTTGTCAAGCCTGAAAATACGCAAATCAATGATTCTTAAGCGTTTTTTTCATGGTGAACTGTAGGTATACACAGTAGGCCAGGTCGTTTGCAGGTAAATTGTCCCGGCTTCCTGTCCATTGTTCACAAAGTTATGCACAGGATGACGGATGAGTTGTGAAAAGTGCTTCGTTTACGCGGACTTAGCTCAACTCTTCAAGTAAGGTGTGAAGATTCTGGTGCACCGCAACGAGTTTTCCCATCACACATGTGCAGTTATGCACAGCAAGGCGATTCCAGCCCGGGTTGTTAACAGGGATAACTCTATCTTTGCAAGTCATTGAATTTACTGAATAATTTATTGTTGTTCCAGTGAATCGCGCGTTTGGAGTTGATCTAACGTAAACCTCGAACGGGGTCAAGTACAGCGCTATTCACAAAGTTTTCCACAGCTTATTGGTTCTGGTTTCCTTACTCAAGAAGGTTGGATTTGGCACACTGCTTCCTACAGGTTGCGCTCGACACACCGCTCAACAGCTGCTTCGATTACCGCTGGGAATGCCAGCCGGGCGAAGAGCCGGCGGTGGGCCAATTGGTGCTGGTGCCCTTCGCGCGCCGTGAGGTCGTGGGCCTGATCGTCGCCGTCAAGGGTGATACGGACGTCCCGGCGGACAAGCTGAAGGATGCGATCGCCGTGCGCAGCCAATTGTCGCCGCTGCCCGAGCGCTGGGTGGCGCTGGCGCGTTTCGCCGCCGACTATTACCAGCGCCCGCTCGGCGAGGTGGCGCTGCCCGGCCTGCCCAAGAACCTGCGGGTGCCGAAGACCGTGGCGCTGGACCGCGCGCTGAAAAAGCTGGCCAAGGAGGCCAGCCCGCACGATCCGACGCCCTCCGGCATGCCCGTGCTGAACCCGGCGCAGCAGGAAGCGGCGGGCAGCATCGGCGGGGCGCAGGGCTTCACCCCGATCCTGCTGTACGGCGTCACCGGCAGCGGCAAGACCGAGGTCTACCTGCAGGCCTGCGCCCAGGTGCTGGCGCGCGAGCAGGACGCCCAGATCCTGATCCTGGTCCCGGAAATCAACCTGACCCCGCAGCTGGAAGGGAACATCCGCGCGCGCTTCCCCGGCGTGATGCTGGCCACCCTGCACAGCAGCCTGTCGGAGGGCGAGCGCATGCTGCACTGGCTCGCCGCCCATGAGGGCCGCGCGCGCATCGTGCTGGGCACGCGCCTGGCGATCCTGTCCTCGCTGCCGAACCTCGAATTGATCATCATCGACGAGGAGCACGACCCCTCGTACAAGCAGCAGGAAGGCCTGCGCTATTCGGCGCGCGACCTGGCCGTGTGGCGCGCACACCAGCTGGGAATTCCGATCGTGCTCGGCTCGGCCACGCCTTCGCTCGAGACCTGGCACCATGCCCAGTCCGGCCGCTACCGCAAGCTCGAGCTGCGCGAGCGCGCCGTGCGCGACGCCGTGCTGCCCACCGTGAAGCTGGTCGACATGGAGCGCGACCGCCCCAAGGATGGCTTGACGAGCGCCCTGATCGCCGCGCTGCGGGGGCGCCTGGACCGCGGCGAACAGTCGCTGCTGTTCCTGAACCGGCGCGGCTACGCCCCGGTGATCTGCTGCGACGCCTGCGGCTGGATCAGCAACTGCACCCGCTGCACCGCCTTCATGGTGCTGCACCGCCCCGAGCACCGGCTGCGCTGCCACCACTGCAGCCTGGAGCTGCGCATCCCGCGCCATTGCCCGACCTGCGGCAACGTCGACCTGCAGCCGCTCGGGCGCGGCACCCAGCGCATCGAGGAAGGCCTGGCGGCGATGTTTCCGGAAGCGCGCATCCTGCGCATCGACGCCGATTCCACGCGCCTGAAGGGCAGCGCCCAGGCGGCCTTCGACACCGTGCACCGGGGCGAGGTCGACATCCTGGTCGGCACCCAGATGGTCGCCAAGGGCCACGACTTCAAGAAGCTCACCCTGGTGGGCATCCTGAACCCGGACACCGCCCTGTTCTCGCAGGACTACCGCGCCAGCGAGCGCCTGTTCGCCCAGCTGATGCAGGTGGCGGGGCGCGCCGGACGGGCCGGAGCCGCTTCGGAGGTGCTGGTGCAGACCCGCTACGCCAGCCACCCGCTGTATGGCGCCGTCGTGCGCCACGACTACGACCGCTTCGCCGGCAGCCTGCTGGAAGAGCGCCGCCAGGCCGGCCTGCCGCCCTTCATGTACCAGGCGCTGCTGCGCGCCGAAGCGCACGAGCTGGCCAATGCGATCGCCTTCCTGGAGGCGGCGCGCGACAGCCTGGTGTGGGATGCGGTGATGATCAACGACCCGATCCCGATGACGATGACGCGCGTGCACAACGTCGACCGTGCGCAGCTGCTGGTGGAATCGAGCTCGCGCCCGGCCCTGCAGGCTTTCCTGCGCGAGTGGGTCGAGATCCTGCGCGGGATGAAATCGCGCGTGCGCTGGTCGCTCGAGGTCGATCCGCTCGATATCTGAGCCAGCGTACCGAAAGCCTGCCATGACCTTCCCGACTGCCGCACGCCTCCCGCTTCTGCTTGCATTGCTTGCCCTGCTGCCCGCGGCGCAGCTCGGGGCCGCCACGCGTGCCGGACTCGATGTGGTCCATGAGGTACGCAACCGGATCGCGGCAGGCGACTGCGGGGCCGCCGTGGAGCGCCTCAAGAGCGGGCTGAAATGGGGCTATCCCGAGGTGGTGCTGGTGGCCGGATCGATGTACGAGCACGGCATCTGCGTCAAGGCCAGCTGGGACACTGCGCTGACTTTCTACGTCCGGGCCCACGAGGGCGGGGCGCCGGAAGCCGCCGAACGGATCGCCGCCGGTTTTGCCGACCCGGCCAGGGGGCCCGACGCCGCGGCGGCGCTGTGGTGGAACCTGCGGGGCCGTGCCGGCGCGGGTGCCGAGGCCTGCGCCGTCAGCCCGCAGGCCGCAACGGACCCGGATCGCTTCGTCGAGGAACTGCGTACCTGGCATCCGTCCAAACTGGCGATCTGCAACTACGTCGTCGGCGTGATCTCGACGATTTCCGCAGAAATGCGCTATCCGGGCCACGCCGAGGTGCTTGGCCTGGGTGGCGAAGTGAGCTTGCGCTTCCTGCCCGGGGAGC
Organism: Massilia sp. UBA6681; assembly: GCF_002454935.1. Taxonomy (NCBI): domain Bacteria; kingdom Pseudomonadati; phylum Pseudomonadota; class Betaproteobacteria; order Burkholderiales; family Oxalobacteraceae; genus Massilia; species Massilia sp. UBA6681. The sequence goes on along the minus strand of NZ_DKJX01000093.1, from coordinate 12,599 downwards.
CGCGCATCGACCTGAAAATGGGCGGCAGCGGCGCCTATGTCCCGTACGGCGTGGTCAAGGGCGATTCGCTGCCCAGCCGCCCTCTGGCGCCGTTGGCGCCGCTGACCGGCTCGTTCGAGCATTCGATGCACGCGCTGGTCAATTACGCCCTGCGCCGCTATCCGCAGCCGGCCGGCATTCCCGCCGATGCCCAGGCCGGGGTCCAGTTCCTGTTCAAGCGCGAATGAGGCAATCCGAGAGAATTCACGTCCATCCGCACTGCTAGACTGTTCCCTTGTTCCGACTGGGGCCCGCCATGCGCGCTTTGACAACCGCTTTCCTCATGCTTGCCCTGCTCGGGGCATCCCACCACGCCGGCGCGGGCACCCGTTCCGGCGCCCTGGCCGTCGACGCCATCCGCGTCAGCATCGCCGCGCAGGACTGCCGACAGGCCGTGGACCGGCTCAAGAGCGGCCTGAAGAACGAGTACCCGGAAGTCTTCCTGCTGGCCGGCTCGATGTACGAGAACGGCATCTGCGTGCGGCGCGACTGGGATCGCGCGGTCACGTTCTACGTCCAGGCGCATGACGCGGGCGAGAAGGATGGCGCCGCGCGGATCGCGGCCGGCTACGCCGACCCGGCCAATGGAGCCGACGTGGCGGCCGCGCTCTGGTGGGCGATGAAGACGCCCCCATTCCGGTCGGGAGCGTGCGGCATGCCGAAAGAAGCGACGGCGGACCCCGACCGCTTCGTCGCGGAACTGAAGACCTGGCCGCAGGCCCGGCTGGCGGCCTGCAATTACGTTGCGGGCGTGTTGTCCACCATTGCCGCCGAGGTGAAGTATCCGGACCAGGCCGCGGCCCATGCGATCGGCGGCGACGTGAAGCTGCGCTTCCTGCCGGGCATACCGCGTATCGACCTGCAGCGCGGCGAATCGCGCGAGTACGAGATGGTGGGCTGGGTCATGGCCGACACGCTGCGCGACCGCAAGACAAGGCGGATGGCCAACGGTTTCGAGGCGGAGCTGAGCCGCGTGGCCAATCGCGCGCTGCAGCGCTACCCGCATCCCGGCGGCATTCCGGCCGATACCCTGATCGAGACGACATTCACTTTCGGAATCCAGTACCAGATGCGCTGAGCCGCCGGGCAGCCTGGGCGGCCGGGGTATCCCCCAGCGGCAGCAGGACGCTCGAACGCGCCAGCGCACGCACGAGCGCCCCCTCGCCGGGACGCAGGCCCTGCTTGCGCAGCTGGGGCAGCGACGCGACCGGCTCCGGCACGATGTCCACGGCGGCGCGTACCAGCAGCCGCTGCAGGGGCCGCATCGGTCCCGGCACCAGCGGCGTCTCATGCATGATGCGCAGGAAGTCGGCCAGGATGGCGGAGCCTTCCAGCCGGGGCGCCGTTTCGGCCAGCAAGGCTTCCCAGGCCCCCCAGGAGCGCGGCGCGCCAAGCGCGCCATACAGCCGGGCCGCGCTTTCGCCCTCGGCAAAGGCGGCGTCCTTCTCGGGCGCCGACAGGGGCCGCAGGTAGCGGTGGTAGGCTTCGGTGAAGCCGAAGGCGGCGGTGGCCTGCACCCAGTCGAGCAGGCGCGGGTCGTTGGCGCGGTAGGGCAGGCCCGCAGGCGTCGTGCCCCGCACCCGCTCATGCATGCGCACCACGCGCGCGATCATCTGCTCGGCCGCCGAGCGCGGCCCGTAGACGGTCATCATGGCCGCGAAACCGGTGCGGCGCAGGCGCATGACCGGGTCCTGCCGGAAGCCGCCCCGGTCCCACACGCCGGAGCGGACCGAGGGCTCGCTCAGCTCGAGCAGCACCGCCGCCACCCCGCCCACGAACAGGACCACCGGATTGGCGAACACCCGCCAGGCGATGCCGTCGCGGGGAGCGAGCGCCGGCTCTCCCGCCGGCTGGCTGAAGTCGAAGGCCATGCCAGGAGGCGGACGCAGCAGCTCCCTGATCGGTTCCAGCATTCGCCCTCCCATGGTGACAGGCGATCATGGTGGCACATTGGCCCGGTTCCGGCGGTCCGGCTGAAAATCGCGTATCGTTTCGTCATCATCTGTAGAGAGACCCGGAGAAGACGATGAACAAACTGGATGTGGATGTCGCCATCATCGGCACCGGCACCGCCGGCATGACGGCCTATCGGGCGGCGAAGGCGCAAGGAGCCCGGGTGGTGGTCATCGAAAGCAGCCACTACGGCACCACCTGCGCACGGGTCGGCTGCATGCCCAGCAAGCTCCTGATCGCCGCAAGCGAGGCCGCGCACGTGATGCAGCACAGCGCGCCCTTCGGCGTGCACGCGGGCGAAGTCCGCATCGACGGCCGCGCCGTGATGGAGCGCGTGCGGCGCGAGCGCGACCGCTTCGTGGGCTTCGTGCTGGAAAGCGTCGAGTCCTTCGATGACGCAGACAAGCTGCGCGGCCATGCGCGCTTCACCGGCCCGCATACCCTGCTCGTGGACGATCACACCGAGATCACCGCCGGCCGCGTCGTCATCGCCACCGGTTCCACGCCGCTGCGCCTGCCGGTGCTGGAGAAGGTCGGCCCCGGCATCGCTACCTCCGACGACGTGTTCTACTGGGACGAGCTGCCGAAATCGGTGGCCGTGATCGGCACCGGCGTGATCGGCCTGGAGCTGGGCCAGGCCCTGCAGCGCCTGGGCGTGCGCGTGAAGCTGTTCGCGCGCGGCGGCAGCATCGCCCACCTGAGCGACCCGGAAGTGCTGCGCAGCGCCACCCGCGTGCTCACCGAGGAACTCGACATCCAGTTCCAGTCGAAGGTGGTGGGCGCGGCGCAGGAGGGAGACGAAGTGGCATTGCGCTACAGCGACGCCCTCGGCGAAGAGAAGACCGAACGTTTCCAGGTCGTGCTGATGGCGGCCGGCCGCACACCCAACGTGCACGACATCGGGCTGGAACACACGGGGCTGGAGCGCGGGCCGGACGGCATTCCGCTGTTTGACGTCCGCACCATGCAGTGCGGGACCAGCCACATCTTCATCGCCGGCGACGCCAACAACGAGCGCCCGCTGCTGCACGACGCGGCCGACCACGGCAAGATCGCGGGCGACAACGCGGGCCGCTATCCGGACGTGCGTCCAGGATTGCGCCGCACGCCGATCGCGGTGGCCTTTACCGACCCGAACATCGCCACCCTGGGCGCGAACTACCGCAGCCTGTGCGAAGGGGGCAAGCGCAAGTTCGCGGTCGGTTCGGTCTCGTTCGCGAACCAGGGCCGCAGCCGGGTGATGTTGCAGAACAAGGGGATGCTGCGGGTGTATGCGGAATACGGTTCGCGCCGCTTCCTGGGCGCCGAGATGATCGCGCCGCGCGCCGAGCACCTGGCGCACACGCTGTCCTGGGCCTGCCAGATGCGCATGACGGTGGACCAGATGCTGGAGATGCCCTTTTATCACCCGGTGATCGAGGAGGGCGTGCGCACCGCCCTGCGCGACCTGGCGCACAACCTGGCCAAGGGAGAGAGCGAGATCGACCCGGCCGATACCGAGCCGGGTACGTAGATCAATTTGGCTTAATCATTTGCCAAAAAGATTAGCGAAACTTAATTCAGGTAGCTGGCATCCAGCTTGCCCTCGCCAGCGAGCTGGCGCAGGATGCGCACGGTGTCGATGTCGGCTTCCTGGTAGGCCGAGCGCTTGAAGTCGTCGTACATGGCGTTGGCCGGGTCGGTGTGCTCGCCCTGGCCGTCGTCGTAGCAGAAGCGCACCAGCAGCAGGGCGTCGCTCGGCGCCTCGATGATCATCTTCAGGCTGGAGGCGGCGATCTCGCCCTGGGCCGGCACTTCGTAGCGCACTTCCTTCAGCGGGGTCAGGTACACGACGTCGTCGATCACCAGGTCGCCGTAGCGCAGGCGGCGCGCGAAGCTGCCGCTGGTCCTGTCGCCGATCGTGCATTCGTCCAGGTGCGGCACGAACATGGTCGGCGATTCGGCGCGCAGCACCAGCCCGCGCCACAGCTGTTCGATCGAAATGGTGTCGATCAGCGGGTTGAGCGGATCGTTGATCTGGATGAGATGTTCAAATTTCATGGTGCAGTCCGAATAAGGCCTGGCGCGCGGCGCCACAAGGCTGCGATGGTACCTGATTGCGTGTCCCGGCGTCGCCGCTGCCCCGGCGGGCAGGCGCGCTTTCATTGGTACATTGGTAATATAGCGGTAGTTCTTCACCGTCCCCGTCTCGAAAGGGTGTCATGCAGCGTTTCCTCAGTCTCGCCCTCATCGCCATGGCATGCGCCGCGGGCGCCCGCGCCGGGGAAGTCCAGGTAGCGGTTGCCGCCAATTTCACGGCCCCGATGCATGCCATTGCCGCGCAATTCGAACGGGACACCGGCCACCGGGCCAGGCTGGCATTCGGTTCCACCGGCAAGTTCTATGCGCAGATCAGGAACGGCGCGCCCTTCGAGGTCCTGCTCGCGGCGGACGACGAGACCCCGGCGCGGCTGGACAAGGAGGGCCAGGCGGCGCCCGGCACCCGTTTTACCTACGCAATCGGCAAGCTGGTCCTGTGGTCGACCCGGGCCGGTGTCGTGGATGCCAAAGGTGAGGTGTTGCGGACAGGGGATTTCCGGCATCTCGCCATCGCCAATCCCAAGACCGCGCCGTATGGCGCGGCAGCAGTCGCCGTCCTGAAAAAGCTGAACCTGTTCGACGCGGTGCAGGCCAGGCTGGTGCAGGGCGAGAACATCGCGCAGACGCACCAGTTCATCAGTACCGGGAATGCGCAGCTCGGCTTCGTCGCGCTGTCCCAGGTGGCCAGGGACGGCAGGATCGCCTCGGGTTCCGGCTGGATCGTGCCGGCCAGCCTGCATGAGCCGATCCGCCAGGACGCGCTGGTCCTGGCCAGGGGACGCGGCAATCCTGCCGCACAGGCCCTGCTGGACTACCTGAAGTCGGCCAAGGCCCGCGCCATCATCCAGTCCTTCGGCTACGAGATGTAATCCGGCATGGCAGAGGAAAACCTGGCAGCCGTGTGGCTGACGCTCAAGCTGGCGTCGATCGTCACGGTCCTGTTGCTCATCCTTGGGACGCCGATCGCCTGGTGGCTGGCGCGTACGCGCTCGCGCATGAAAAGCGCGGTGGGCGCGGTCGTGGCGCTGCCGCTGGTCCTGCCGCCGACCGTGCTCGGTTTCTACCTGCTGGTCGCCATGGGCCCGAACGGGCCGGTGGGACGCGCCACCGATGCCCTCGGCCTGGGCACCCTGCCGTTCACCTTTCCCGGGCTGGTGATCGCCTCGGTGTTCTATTCCATGCCCTTCGTCGTGCAGCCCCTGCAGAATGCCTTCGAGGCGATCGGCGAGCGCCCGCTGGAAGTGGCGGCGACCCTGCGCGCCAGCCCCTGGGATACCTTCTGGTCGGTCGTGGTGCCGCTGGCGCGCCCCGGCTTCCTGTCCGGCGCCGTGCTCGGTTTCGCGCATACGATCGGCGAGTTCGGCGTGATCCTGATGATCGGCGGAAACATCCCGGACAAAACCCGCGTCGTCTCGGTCCAGATCTACGACCACGTCGAAGCCATGGAATATGCGCAGGCGCATTGGCTGGCCGGCGGCATGCTCGTGTTCAGTTTCCTTGTTCTGCTGGCCCTGTACACCTTCAATCCGCCGGCGGTGAAAGGCATCAAGGGATGAGCGGCATCCGCGCCAGTTTCCGCATCGACCGCGGCGGCTTCATGCTGGACGTCGACCTCGCCTTGCCGGGGCGCGGCGTGAGCGCCCTGTTCGGCCCCTCGGGTTCGGGCAAGACCACCTGCCTGCGTGCGATCGCCGGCCTGGAGCGCGCACCGAACGGCTATGTCGCGCTGGGCGACGAGGTGTGGCAGGACGAGGCGCGCAAGGCTTTCGTGCCGACGCACCAGCGCGCCCTGGGCGTCGTGTTCCAGGAAGCCAGCCTGTTCCCGCACCTGAGCGTGCGCGGCAACCTGGAATTCGGCTTGAAACGGGTCGCCGGCGCCGACCGCCGCTTCGAGCTCGGGCCGGTGGCCGTCATGCTCGGCATCGAGCGGCTGCTCGAGCGCAAGCCGGCGAGCCTGTCCGGCGGAGAGCGCCAGCGTGTGGCGATCGCCCGCGCCTTGCTGTCCTCGCCGCGCCTGCTGCTCATGGACGAGCCGCTCGCTGCACTCGACCTCAAGCGCAAGCAGGAAATCCTGCCTTACCTGGAGCGCATGCATGACGAGCTCTCCATTCCCATCATCTACGTCAGCCACGCGCCCGACGAAGTGGCGCGCCTGGCCGACCATCTGGTGCTGCTCGACGCCGGACGCGTGGTGGCCAGCGGCCCGCTCACCGAAACGCTGGCCCGCGCCGACCTGCCGCCGGCCTTCGCCGACGATACCGGGGTGGTGCTCGAGACCGTGCTGGCCGGGCACGAAGCCGATGATCTCTCGCGCCTGGCGTTCGAGGGCGGCGCGCTGTTCGTCGGCCGCCGCAGCGAGCCGGTGGGCAGCCGCCTGCGCTGCCGCATCCATGCACGCGATGTCAGCATCGCGCTGGAACGGCCCCAGCGCAGCAGTATCGTGAATCTCCTGCCCGCCATCGTGACGGCCACCGCGGCCACCGACACGCCGGGACACGTGCTGGTGCAGATGCGCATGGGCGAGGTGCCGCTGCTTGCCCGCATTTCGGAACGCTCGCGTCGCGAGCTGGACATCCGCCCCGGCCTGCAGGTCTGGGCCCAGGTCAAGGCAGTCGCCCTGCTCGCATAGGCAGTGTTGCAAAACAGGTTTTTTGGGGCATGCTTTTGGCGCGATGTCGAACCCGGCCTTACAATACCCGGCCATTCTGCAGAAATCTTTCCCATGTCCAACGCACCAAAATTCGGCCTCAACGGGCCGCAGAGCGAAGCCGTGCTCTATCTCGACGGCCCATGCCTGGTGCTGGCCGGTGCCGGCTCGGGCAAGACGCGCGTCATTACGCAAAAGATTGCGTACATGATCGAAGACCGCGGCTACGACCCGCGCACGATCGCCGCCCTGACCTTCACCAACAAGGCCGCGCTCGAGATGCAGGAACGCATCGCCAAGCTGCTCAAGCAGCCCAAGCAGGCCAAGCAACTGACCGTCTCCACCTTCCACTCGCTGGGCGTCAAGATCCTGCGCCAGGAAGCGGCCGGCGTCGGCCTGAAGGACAAGTTCTCGATCATGGACAGCGACGATTGCTACACCGTCGTCTCCGACCTGGCGCTCACCACCGATAAACAGGAAATCCGCCGCATCCAGAACGCGATCTCGCTGTGGAAGAACGGCCTGGTCGACCCCGAAGACGCGATCCGTAACGCGAAGGACGAGGACGAAGCCATGTCGGCGCGCGTCTACCGCAGCTACCTGGCCACCCTGCAGGCCTACCAGGCGGTCGACTTCGACGACCTGATCCGCCTGCCGGTGGAGCTGTTCCGCAACAACGAATCGATCCGCGACCGCTGGCAGCGCCGCCTGCGCTACCTGCTGATGGACGAGTACCAGGACACCAACACCTGCCAGTACGAGCTGGTGAAACTCCTGGTCACGGGCTTGGGTAAAAAGCCGATGTTCACGGCCGTGGGCGACGACGACCAGGCGATCTACGCCTGGCGCGGCGCCTCGGTCGAAAACCTCAAAACGCTGCAGACCGACTTCCCCGACCTGCGCGTCATCAAGCTGGAACAGAACTACCGCTCCACCACCCGCATCCTGCAGGCGGCCAATGCCGTCATCGGCAACAACCCGAAGCTGTTCGAGAAGTCGCTCTGGTCCGAACACGGCCTGGGCGAGCCGATCGAAGTGCTGGGCATGCAGAGCGACGAGCAGGAAGCCGAGCAGGTGGCCATCATGATCTCGGCCGACCACTTCCAGCGCAAGAACAAGTGGACCGACTACGCCATCCTGTACCGCGGCAACCACCAGGCGCGCATCATCGAGCAGGCCCTGCGCAAGGAACGCATCCCCTACACCATGTCAGGCGGTCAGAGCTTTTTCGACAAGGCCGAGATCAAGGACATCATCGCCTATCTGCGCCTGATCGCGAACCAGGACGACGACCCGGCCTTCATCCGCGCCGTGACCACGCCCAAGCGCGGGGTCGGCATGGCCACGCTCGAGACGCTGGGCGAATTCTCCAAGCAGTGGAATTGCTCGCTGTTCGAGGCCGCGCGCAAGAACGGGCTGGAAGCCAAGCTGGCCGAGCGCCAGCTGGCGCCGCTGCGCGACTTCTGCCGCTTCCTGCTGGAGCTGGAAGACCGCGCGACCCGGCCCGGCCCGTCCGGCAGCGGCGACAATGCCGCCGAGGTCCTGGACGACATGATGAAGGAGATGAACTACGAGCACTACCTGTACGAGAGCTTCGACGACCGTGCGGCCCAGGCCAAGTGGCAGAACGTGCTCGAGTTCACCAACTGGCTGAAGGAACGCGGCCGGGGCGGGCGCGACCGCGATGGCGAAGAGAAGAACCTGCTCGAGCTGACCCAGATGGTGGCCCTGATGTCGATGCTGGAAGGCCAGGACGAGGAACAGGATGCCGTGCGCATGTCGACCCTGCACGCCTCCAAGGGCCTGGAATACCCGCACGTGTTCCTGGTCGGGGTGGAAGAGGGCATCCTGCCGCACAAGGGCGACCCGGACGCGCCGGTGGAAGTCATGGCCGCCCGCATCCAGGAGGAACGCCGCCTGATGTATGTGGGCATCACGCGCGCCCAGCGCACCCTGCGCCTGACCTGGTGCAAGAAGCGCAAGCGCGCCGGCGAGCTGGTGCATTGCGAACCCTCGCGCTTCATCAAGGAAATGGCGCTGGACGTCGGCGACGCCCCGCCCAAGGAAACCGAAGTGCTCAGTCCGAAGGAAAGGCTGGCTAACCTGAAGGCCTTGCTGGCCATGCCGAAAGCATAAGTCTTCGATCCCCGCGTTGCGTATCAGCCTTGTTGGCCTGCTAATAGCCGCGCACGATTGAAATTCTTATTTGACTTCATTTGTGCCGCAGGAAATACTTTCCGCAAAGCGAGCTCAATGTAGAGTCTTGCAACCACTTTCTGACTATCTCAAGCATGGCAACCGTTACCGACCTGACCACGACCCCCCTGTCCGGGCTGAATCACATCGATGCGCTGCTCGATATCGGCCCCGACTGGAACTACATGATCGGCGTGACGCCGAACACGATTTACTACACCTTCGACATCTCGTCCGGAAACGAGGTGGACCAGGAAACCGGCACGGCGGTGACGGGACAGGCTGCGTTCAATATCACCCAGCAGACGGCCGCGCGGTCGGCCTTCACCTACCTGCAGCAGGTTACCGGTATCCAGTTCGTCGAAACCTCGAACGGCAGCAACGCCCAGATCCACCTGGCCAACCTCGACCTCGAAGGCAGCCAGACGACCGGCCTGTGCAGCTGGAACGGACCGTATTCGTACATCGGCAATAACGTCGTCGGATACAAGCCGAACGCTTACGTTTATCTCGATAACGTGGAATGGCGCGCGCAGAACGGCAATCCGGTACCGGGCAGCGAGGGCTACCAGACCCTGCTGCACGAGCTGGGGCATGCGCTCGGCCTCAAGCATCCCTTCCATGAGGGGGATGAGCACGACCACATCCATCTCCCCTTCCAGCAGGACAACACCGGCAATACGATCATGTCGTACACCGATACCGGCGGCCCGTACAGCACCTTCAGCCCCTACGACATCGCCGCGCTGAACTGGCTGTACGGCGGCGATGGCCTGGGCGGCGCGCTCGGCGTCGACGCAGGCGGGCGCTTCATCACCGGCACGACCGGGGCCGACCGCATCACCGGTACGGCCGGCAACGACCGCATCGTCGTCCTCGGCGGCAATGACGTCATCGACGGCGGGGGCGGCACCGACACCGTCGTGTTCAGCCGTGGCCGCGGCGAATACAGCTTCAGCGAAAACGGCAGCGGCAGCCTGCTCGTGACGCACGCGACCCTGGGCACCGCCACGCTCAGCAACATCGAACTGCTCGCCTTCACCGACGGACAGTACCAGCGTTCTCAGGTCACGAGCGACGTCACGCCGCCCGCAGCGCCGGCGCTGTCGGTGTCGAAGAATGCCGCCGGCTACACGTCCGGCAACAAGCCGCTCGTCACCGGCTCGGCCGAAGCAAACGCCCTGGTGCGCATTTACGATGGCGAGCGCCTCGTGGCCGAAACCCGCGCCGACGCGAACGGCCTGTTCAGCGTGGTCGCCAGCGCCTTCAACGACGGCCTGAATTACTCGCTGCGCGCAAGCGCGACCGACGCTGCCGGCAATGTCTCGGCATTCAGCAACGCCGTCAGCTTCAATGTCGACGCGACGCCGCCGGTGATCCCGACCTCGACGCTGGCCCTGGGCGCGGGCGGCAACCAGCCGGTCTTCAGCGGCACTGCCGAGGCCGGCACCACGATCCAGCTGGTGCGCATCGGCGACGCCACCGAGATCGGCCGCACCGTGGTCAAGAGCGATGGCAGCTGGCGGATCGACTCGGTGGCGCTGCCGAACGGCCCCTATGAAGTGGCCGCCGTGTCGGTCGACATCGCCGACAACGCCACCAGCGCCGCGAACCGCATGCAGTTCACCATCGACAGCATGCTCAACCTGACCGGCAACAGCCTGAACAACACCTTCACGCCGGGCGCGGGCAACAACGCGGTCGACGGCGGCGCCGGCCTGGATACCGTCGTGTACAACGGCGCTCGCGCCGGCTTCACGATCGAGCGCGGCGTCTACGGCGTGAGCGTGACCGACAAGAGCGGCGCGCTGGGCATCGACAACCTGGTCAACGTCGAGCGCATCCAGTTCGGCGACACCATGGTGGCGCTCGACATCGACGGCTCGGCCGGCGAGGTCTACCGCCTGTACCGCGCCGCCTTCGACCGCGAGCCGGACAAGGGTGGCCTGTCGTTCTGGATCAAGGCCCTGGATACCGGCAATTACACGTTGACCCAGATCTCGCAGATGTTCCTGGCCGACAAGGAAGCCCAGGCCCTGTATTCGACCGACCCGTCGGACAGCTATTTCGTGAGCAAGCTGTACGCCCACGTGCTGCACCGTCCGGCAGAAGGCGCGGGCTTCGACTTCTGGGTGAATGGCCTGAAGCAGGCCTCGCGTGCCGAGGTGCTGGCCTTCTTCTCGGAGAGCCCGGAAAACCAGGCGCAGGTGATCGGCCTGATCAACAACGGCATCGAGTTCCCGCTGGGCTGACGCCTGCCGCGCGCGCCGGGCCGGCTTGTGACTCTGTCATAATGCCGGCTTTGCGCGCGGGGTAAGAGCATGAGCCAGGAAGACCGATTCGTCGATATTGAAATCAAGCTCGCGCACCAGGAAGACCTGGTCGAGACGCTGAACGACACCATCTACCGCCAGGGCCGCCGCATCGACCAGCTCGAAGCCCTGGTCGCCTCCCTGGTGGACCACGTCCGCACCCTGCAGTCCACCCGCCAGGGACCGGTCAACGAGAAACCGCCTCACTACTGACAGCGGCGCCGGCCAGCATGGCGCCGAGCCGCTTGCCAAGGCACAGCAGGGTGAGCGTCGGCGGCAATCCCCATGGCTGCGGGATCACCGAGGCGTCGCATACGTAGAGTCCGGGCGCGGCGCGCAGCGCGCTGTCCACGCCTTCGCCGATGCGCACGCTCCCGCCCGGATGGGCGGCAAAATGGTGGCTTGCAAACACCTGCCGCGCGCCCGCCTGTTCCAGGATCCGGCGCGCCATCCCGATGCCTTTGTCAAGACGCGCCCGGTCGCCTGGGGTCAGGCGCTTGTCCACCCAGCGCGGGCCGACCGCGCCGCCGATGTCGTCGCGGATCTTCACCATGATGCTCAGCGTGCGCCGGTGCGCGCCCACCCGGTCGACGCGGCCGGCCTGCAGCGCGAAAGCCGCGTACATCGGCGCCGGCAAGGTGAGGTCGGCCAGCGCGATGCCCTCTTCGGGAAAACTGGCGCCGGCCGCCATCGGCACTTCGGCGCCGCCATCGACGTCATCCACGCTCCCCATCACCGCCACCACCGGATCGCTGAAGAAGGACGCCAGCCGCGGCCCCAGGCCGGAGGCATGCAGCAGGCGCGGACTGCCGATGCCGCCGCCCGCCAGCACCACCGTCTGCGCCCGTACCGTGTGCGTGCCGCCTTCGCGCCGGTATTCCACGCCGACGGCGCGGCCGTCTTCCACCAGCACGCGTCGTACCCGGCTGCGGTCCAGCAGCACGGCGCCGTGGCGGCAGGCTTCCTCGACGAAATCGCGCGCGCTCCACTTGGCGCCGTAGGGGCAGCCGTACACGCAGCGCCAGCAGCCGCTGCGGCAGGCCTGCGGGCGGATCATCTTGTCGAGCTTTTCCCAGTTGAAACCGGCAGCGCGTGCCGCCGCCATGATGCGCCCCGCCATCGGGCCGACCAGGCTGTCGGGCAGGGGCGCGAGCGGCAGTTCCGCGCGCAAGGCGGCGAGATGGGGCGCCAGGTCGATGCCGTGGGCGGCGAACATGGCGGCAGGGGGCGGGGCGGCGGTGGCGAAGTTCAGCGCCGAGCTGCCTCCCAGGGCGGTGCCGGCCACCAGCAGCGAGGCGTCGCGGTGCAGCCAGGCGCCGCGGCCGGGCAGGGCCATGGTGGCCATCTGGCCCAGGGTGCCGGCCAGGGGCGCG